>JAXHUT010000298.1:0-5558 GCA_034189405.1 Chloroflexota bacterium | reverse complement strand
TTTTGAAATCCTATTAAAAAGGGCGGGAATGAAACCTAGACAAACCAAGTGACCCCAACCGCCATCCATCGCCACTTCATTCGTCATCCCTGACACCCATTAGATAATTATTTACTTCCCCCCTTGAATTTCAGAGAACTTGTGATAAAATATTCACGTCTTTAAATTTGCAACGCTGTTTGCTTCAAAATGAAAAGAAAGGAGTGAATAATTAGATTATCAAAGACAAAATAGAACAAAATTTGAAGGCGGTTCACAGTTTTCTTATCCTAGAGGTTGTCGACCTAAATTCAAAAAAACCACTCACTAAAAATAAGGAGAAAAAATGTCAAAACGATTATTGTTTGTATCAAGCATCTTGATTGCAATTTCCATTTTATTCACCGCCTGCGGTCCAGTTGAAGAGGCACCTGAGGTTGATGAACCCGAAGCAGAAGAAGGTGGAAAGCACAAAATCGGAATATTAGCCCCAGCTGTCACCCATGGTTGGGTTGCTGCTGTAGCTTACCACGCAGAAAACCGCTGCCAGGAGCTGGAAGATCAGGTTGAGTACAAATTGTACACCAGCAGCAATGCAGAAGAGATGACCACCCAGCTTGATGACCTGACCACCTGGGGCGCGGACGCGATCGTCGCCTTCCCACAGTGGGAAGGGATGGAAGTACCCATCCAGGCAGCAATTGACGACGGCGTGGTAGTTGTCAACTTCGACATCGTGATCGATGCGGACGGCGTTTATCGCCTGGCTGGCGACAACAAAGACATGGGCGTCCAAGGTGCTCACTACATCGTGGAAAAAATTGGCACCGAGGGAACCGTCGTGATGTTAGAGGTCCCCACCTCCGGCTCCGTTTCGGAATTGCGCAAAGAGGGCTTCATGGAAACCCTTGAAGATATCGCCCCAGATATGGAAGTGCTCTCTTACGCCACCCAATTCACCCGTGAAGATGGGTTAGCAGACATGTCCGATATTCTCACCAGCGTATCCCAAATTGACGCCGTTTACTCCATGGACGATGAGACTTCCATTGGCGCTTTACAGGCCATCCGGGAAGCCAATCGCACAGACATCAAGGTGATCACCGGCGGCGGCGGCATGCAGGAATACTTCCGAATGATGCCTGAAAACGAAGATATCTGGATCCAATCCGCGCTTTACAGCCCGGCGATGGTTCGCGATGCCGTTGATATGGCTGTCGATATTTTGAATGGTGAAGATGTGCCAGAAACAATCATCATCCCCACCACCATTGTTGACCGTACTAACTACGAAGAATTCCTCGATCCAAATTCACCCTACTAAACTGATAACTTTTTTATCAGTAGTAAAAAAAGAATATAAATCACAGGAAGAGGCTATGGTTATGCCGTAGCCTCTTCCCAAAAACCAGGATAAATGAATGAAAGTTGAACTCCGAAACGTCAACAAATCTTTTGGCAAAATTAAAGCTGTCAAAAATGTGAATTTCACCCTCCAAGGCGGTGAGATCCATGCATTGTTGGGAGAAAATGGGGCGGGCAAATCAACCCTGATGAACATCCTGGGCGGCGTGCTCCCCCCCGATGAAGGTGAAATTTACCTAGATGGAGAACGGGTTATTTTCGAATCCCCGGCAGAATCCCTGGATGCGGGCATTGCCTTTATCCATCAGGAGTTGAATCTGATCAACGATTTGGCTGTCTATGAAAACCTGTTCATCGGTCATGAATTGAAACGGAAAAATGGCTTACTGGATATTGAGAGGATGTGCCAGAAGACGAGGGAAATCCTCGACAGGATGGAAATCGACCTGGATCCAAAGACGATGGTGCGTGATCTGGACACTTCCTACAAGCAAATTGTGGAAATCTCTCGGGCATTATTAATGAATGCCGCTGTTATTATCATGGACGAGCCTACATCCTCTCTCACCAATTCAGAGATCCAGCGGGTCTTTGAAATGATGCGGGTTTTAAAGGGGCAGGGTGTGGGGTTTGTTTTTATCTCTCATAAATTGAACGAGGTTTTGCAAATTGCCGATCGATATACCATCCTGCGGGATGGGATGAAGGTTGCCGAAGGCGAGGTGTCCGAGGTGACCACGGAGGATTTAGCCCATATGATGGTTGGGCATGAGGTCCGAACCATGGCGCTTCAAAGGGCGCGGGTTAGGGGCCATGAAGTCCTGAGGGGAGAGGGGCTGACCAGCAATGATACCTTTCGGGACATTTCCTTTTCAGTTAAGGCGGGCGAGGTGCTTAGCTTCACCGGGCTGCTGGGAGATGGACGCAGTGAACTATTCCAATCCATTTTTGGCGCCGGCGAGGATTATACCGGGAAGATTTATTTTGAAGGGAAACAAATCAAAATCCAAAACCCCACCCACGCCCTTTCATACGGTATTGGCTATTTGCCCCGCAACCGAAAAGAAAACGGCATTATCAAAGATATGACCACATTGGAGAACGGCACAATTGTCATCTGGCCTCAAAATGCAAAATTCGGCTTTATTGACTTCGATTATCAAAATCGACTTTTCGATACCCAAGTGAAAAACTTGAATATAAAAATGGGGAATAAAAACGATCCGATTACCAGCCTTTCCGGAGGCAATCAGCAGAAGATTGTTTTAGCAAAATGGTTGAACATTCAACCCAAGCTACTTATCCTTGATAACCCCACCCAGGGCATTGATGTCGGTGCAAAAGAGGAAATCTATGACATCATCCATGACCTGGCTGACCAGGGTGTGGCAATTATTGTTTTATTTAGTGAAGCGCAAGAGGTTGTACGCATTTGCGACAGGGCACTTGTGATGTTCCACGGCGAGCTCAACGGCGAATTGACCGGCGAGACAATGAGTGAACACAACATCATGCGCTTGGCGACAGGTGCATCGCTTAATTCAATGAAGGAAAATAATAGACATGATTAGCATGGTAAAAAATAATAGTAAAAATCTGGTTAAGTGGTTCCGTAATAGATGGCGTACAAAATTACAGTTCAGCACCGCTGTTGCGTTGATTTTAATGATCCTTCTCCAAACCCTTGCCCTCGGGTTTGATTTCGATTCACCTGGTGATTGGTTTGGCACCTGGATACAGAACTGGATCAATATTTTACGCAACAATGCGAGTATTGGGATCGTTGCACTTGGAATGACCTTCGTGATCCTTTCAGGCGGGATCGACCTGGCAGTGGGTTCCACCGTTGTTGCGGTAGGCGCTTTTATCATGGTCTTGATTGATGTCGGACCGCAGGGTATTTTATCAAACCTGGGGATTACAGGTTGGCCCGTGTATATCATCGCCATACTACTTGGGCTTCTGCTGGGGGCGTTACTGGGAGAGTTCAACGGGATATTGATCACATATGGAAAGCTGCCGCCCTTTATTGCCACCCTTGGGACCATGAAAATTTTCCGCAGCGTAACCCAGCATTT
The DNA here is from genome assembly GCA_034189405.1 of Chloroflexota bacterium. Classification (GTDB taxonomy): domain Bacteria; phylum Chloroflexota; class Anaerolineae; order Anaerolineales; family Anaerolineaceae; genus Brevifilum. Next base: position 2,136 of record JAXHUT010000298.1, on the reverse strand, counting down.
TATGCAAGGGTATAACCCCGAGGTGCCAAGAGCTTTCTTGAATATTGCCAGTGTGAGGATTGGTGGACAGCTTCTAATGCCAATTATTTATTGGCTCATCCTGGCTGCTGTTCTTTACGTGGTCTCCCTGAAAACGACCTTTGGCCGCCAGGTGACCGCGGTTGGTTCAAATGAAAAAGCCACCAGGCTCTCCGGTGTCAATGTTGATAAGATCAAACGGCGTGTCTACACCTTGATGGGTTTATTGGTCAGCGTGGCTGCGATCGTCCAGGTTTCCCGCATCGGCGCGATGGATTACGCTAATGCGGGCAGCGGTTATGAGATGGACGCCATATCCTCGGTGATTGTCGGCGGTACCAGCATGTCGGGCGGTAAGGGGACGATCATCGGCACGGTTTTAGGCACCCTGATCATCGCGGTGATGAACAACTTGCTCAATCTCATTGGTGTGCCCCCCTTCCTGCGGGAAGCCTTCAAGGGTGTCATCGTCATTGGAGCGGTGCTCTTGCAGAAGAAAGAAAGCAACGCATAACTAATTTGGTTTGTAGAATGGAGCGCTTGTGAAAATCCTAAAGATCGGCATTATCGGATGTGGAAAGATCGCGCAATACCGGCATATTCCGGAATATTTAGCAAACGAAAAAGCAAAAATTGTCGGGTATTTTGACTTCAACACTGCGCGGGCGCAAAATATGGCCGAGGAATTCGGCGGCAAAGCCTATGACAGCTATCAGGCACTTTTGGCGAATAGGGAAATCGATGCGGTAAGCGTTTGCACAACCAATATTTCTCACGCTGAAATTACCATTGCCGCTTTAGAAGCTGGCAAACATGTCCTTTGCGAGAAACCGATGGCAACCAGCATGAAAGCCTGCCAGGATATGGTGGATACTGCCAAAAAGCAAAGCCGCTTCTTAATGATTGGACACAATCAGCGTCTGGCAAAAGCCCATGTGCGGGCAAAAGAATTATTGGCGAGCGGGTTAATTGGGGAGATCGTCAGCTTCCGCACAACCTTTGGTCACCCCGGACCAGAGACCTGGAGCATTGACCCAGGTCCGGACACCTGGTTCTTTGATCAAAATCTTGCGGTGATGGGCGTGATGGGGGATCTCGGCATCCATAAAACGGATCTAATCCATTACCTGACAGGGCAAAGGATCGTTGAAACCACCGCCCGACTGCATACGCTCAATAAACTGAACAAAGAAGGCGACCCGATCAGTGTGGATGACAACGCCTTCTGCATCTATCGCCTGGAGGGCGGTGCGGTTGGCACAATGCACGTCAGCTGGACTTTTTACGGGTCAGAGGATAACAGCACGATCATCTATGGGACAAAGGGTATCATGCGGATTTATGATGAACCCGCCTACGCTATCCGAGTCAATACCCTTGACGATGAAGAAATATTATTCAATATCGACCGGATTCAAACCAACGAAAGCCAGACAAAATCCAGCGTGATTGATGCCTTTGTTGAGAGCGTCCTTGAAAACAAGGAACCCGAAATATCCGGCGAAGCAGTCCTTGATTCAATGCGGGTGATTTTTGCAAGCGTTGAATCCTCAGATTTGAGAAGACCGGTCATAATCAAACATTAATAATGCATCACAGAATGAATTTGGGTATGCCGGTCTGGGATAAATCGTAGTGAAAGGTCGTTCACTTGAAGAGAATTTTGATATTTTTGCACGCAAAAAAAGGAGCTAAATGATGACAACAAGAATTGTTGCTGTAAATTCAAATTGTTACCACGGTTATTCCATCGATGACGCTATTGATGGCATTGCCTCAGCAGGCTTTCATTATATCGAATTGACCGCAACAAAAGGGTGGACGGAACACGTCTTCCCAACGATGCAATTTGATGAGCTCTGGCGGATAAAAGAAAATTTGGCGACTGCGGATTTGGTTCCTTTTTCAATGAGTGGGCACTGCAACTTGATGGACCCGGATCGTATCCCTGATTTTATCGATAATATGCGCCTGGCACACTTCTTCGGTTGTGACACTATTGCCTCTTCGATCGGTGAAGCCCATATCGAAGACAAGGCTGTCCTCACGGATGAAGCGGTGGCAGATCAGATCAGCACGCTCTTGCCCTACCTAGATGAATATCAACTTGAGCTCGTT
>JAXHUT010000297.1:0-3330 GCA_034189405.1 Chloroflexota bacterium | reverse complement strand
CAGGAGAAATTCCCCTGGGTGGATGTGGTTTCATCACCATCCGACCCAGAGCCCCTGATCCGTTTGCTATCTCAGCGTGCTGTAAAGAGCCAGACCCAGGAAAAACAAAACGAACTTAATACAATCCTTGATGGTGAGTTGACCTTGCCGCGCGACGAACAAGGCAAATTGGTCTCCGCTTACATCCCAATCGTTTATGGCTGCTCCCATGCCTGCACATACTGCATCATCCCCAGCAAACGTGGGATTGAACACTCACGCCCTTATGATCAAATTATGGCTGAGGCGCATGTCCTTGTTAATCAAGGCATAAAAGAAATTACATTATTAGGTCAGATAGTCGACCGTTATGGTTTGGACCTGGTAGACAAATCAACACTGGCATCGCTCCTGAGGAACTTGCATACGATTGAGGGCTTGAAGCGGATTCGCTTCCTGACCTCGCATCCCAATTGGATCACGGATGAATTGCTGAGTGCTGTTGCTGACCTTCCAAAAGTCTGCCCACATATCGAAGTGCCGATCCAGGCTGGCGATGATGATATACTGCGTGCCATGCGTCGCGGCTATACATCCAACCAATACCGAGACCTGATTCACCGTATTCGCGAGCGCATCCCAGGCGTTTCAATTGCAACCGATATCATTGTGGGTTTTCCTGGTGAGACCGAAGAACAATTCCAAAAGACCTATTTACTCCTTGACGAGCTACGAATGGACGTCGCCCATTTAGCCCGTTATTCACCACGGAGCGGCACCTTTTCCGCACGAAAAATGGAAGACGATGTTCCTGACGAAGAAAAAATGCGCCGTTTCCGGCTGCTGGAATCACGCCAGGAAGAAATCGCGACTGAAATTAATAGCCGATTATTAGGAAAAACAGTAAATGTGTTGTTTGAGGAAAAATCACGCGGTCGTTGGCGCGGCAGAACCCCCACGAACAAACTTGTTTTTATTGAAAGTGAAGAAAACCTTCTCGGGCAGGAGCGGGACGTCCATATCACCTGGACGGGTCCCTGGTCTTTAATTGGCTCTTTGCAAAAATAATTATAGAACCCGTTAAACCCAAAGATTAACCCATTTTATGAATCCACTGCAAAAAGCCCTCATGGCAAAGGCTGATCTACCAGGTTTTTCTTGTCATAATTACAAAGACCTTCAATGGGGCAGCGATAACAATGCCACTTCCTTGCACCACATACCTCCCGTCCCAACCGAATTAGGTTCAGATGCAGGTCATAGTAAGCATCCTCAGGGATCCGTTCTTCTAAATAACCATGAGCTTTCTCAGCATTCATTTTTTCTGGTCTGATGCCAATACGACCTGTAACGCGGTAAATATGGGTATCAACAGGAAAAGCCGGTATTCCCATCGAAAACAACAGGACAATCGCGGCTGTCTTTGGACCAACGCCTTTGATAGACAACAGCCAGTCACGAGCATCTTCACGCGGCATTTCGCGCAAGAATTCAAGGTCAATTTCCCCCCCGTTGTGATCTTTGATTTCCTTTAAGGCGCCCTGGATTCGAGGGCCTTTCTGGTTTGCTAGTCCTGCAGTTCGAATGGCCGCTACGACATCCTCGGCATCCGCTGCTGCCACTGCCTCCCAATCAGGGAATGCCTCTTTCAATTGGTAAAAAGCCGCATCCCGGTTGTCATCATTGGTGTTCTGAGACAAGATTGTTGAAACCAGCTCGTCTACCGGTGGCAGCGGCTCTCGCCATATGGGCATACCAAAAGCCTCAATTAATTTTTGTCGAATTTCTTTAATCTTTTCTTTGTAATTCATTTCCTCATTGATCATCATTAAAAACTAATTCCTCTAACTGGAATGCCGGTCGCAATTTACCAACGTCGATCCCACGCCAATTTTTAAGCCAAGTCTTTTCATTGAACTTGAGATCAGATAAATCCGTTTCATCCAATACACCCAAAGCCTTCAAAAGCAGCAGCCCAATAAAAGTGCGCGCTCTGCCCTGGGCATCACCGTCGGAAATTTTTATTGCGATCCCCATACCAGGCGAGCCCGGATAAACAGTGTTGGGCATCACACCGATAATTTGATACCCTTCTGCTCCCCCTTTAGAAAACAGCCTGCCATCAGCGACCGTCATCAAGTCTGTATCAAATTTTTCAGGCCCAGCAACCATCACCGGATGCGCCATCATCGCGCTGGTGATCTGTTTACAGGCAGCTTGTCTCAATTCACCGAGATCCTTTGGGTCCGCCAGCAAAGCCACAGCTTTTGCCATATTTTGGAGAGGAATGCCATAAACCGGTGCAGAGCAGCCATCAATGCCCAGGGGTAAATCCTCCGGATCCAAACCAAGCATTTCAGCCAGTGTTTCTCGAATGCGCACCTGCACAGGATGTGCAGGATCAAGATAGGATTTTTTATCTAAATCGTCCATACAAGTAAACGCTAACATGCCAGTATGCTTGCCGGAACAATTATGCCTGAACGGGGTTGGTGTTTCACCAGCAGCCCGCATCGCCTGCCGGGTCTTGGCATCACTCGGCCAATGGACACCGCACATCAAGTCATCTTCACTGATACCAATTTTCTTATGCATTCCCTCAAGAACCGAAACGTGGAAATCTGTCCCTGCATGTGAAGCGCACATGATGGCAATTTCCTGGATTGTAAACCCAAAAAATTCAGGTCCCCCTCTTTCAACAAATGGCATAAGCTGAAAAGGCTTCATGGCGCTGCGAGGATAGGTTAATAAATCAGGTGAACCCCGGGAGGCAATAATTTTGCCTTTTGAATCCACCACAACAAAAGCGCCAAAATGGATCGATTCAACAATGTTGCCCCTGGTCACTTCTACTAAAGACTCACAATCGGATGACCTCATTCGTCTTTTCCTTCCGTCTCAATTTCCCGTACTAAATAATGTCTTTTAAAATATTGTTCCAAACCCCAGGTTAGCCGGTTTAAATATCGATCATGATACTGAATGTCATAATCAAATTTGATCAATAATTGTGAAGCAAGCTCAGGGACACCTTCTAAAGGTGCTTCTTCCTCTGCCAAATCATCCACTAATTCTTTGGTTTTGCTCAAAAAAGAACCCATTTTTCTGATCGAGTCCGGCTTTATCACACCGTTCCTGCTGGAAACAATCGTAAAATTTTTAAAACGATCGGTCTGTAACCAGCTTATTTCTGCAATCCATGGGTCTAAATCAGCCATGGCTAAAAATGGAGGCTGCTCAATAACAACGCTGTCGCCAATAAAGACAACTTTTTTGGCATCATCCACCAACCAGGCTCCTGCAATGTGTGCGCCAGGTTTATGGGAAACCACAATCGGTTTCTCGTCCCAA
>JAXHUT010000296.1:0-5115 GCA_034189405.1 Chloroflexota bacterium | reverse complement strand
GCAAGCCTTTGTTTGGGCAACCACGTTATCCGATTATTCGCCTCTGGCAGAGACGCCTGTGACAGTTTATGATACCGAGGGAGACATACTTACCAGCGGAACGACAGATTCAGATGGGTTTTTCATTAAGGATATAACAAAATTTGAGGAACCTTATATGAATTTTTTGACGGTAATCGGTGAACCCGGACAGGAAAACTTCGGTTTTTCGATTTCAACCTGGGGTCAGGGATACGCCCTTTATGAACAGGGTATGCAACAGGACCCCTTTTCAGAGGATATAGAAGCATATATTTATACGGATCGACCAATTTATCGACCGGGCGACACGCTGCACTTTAAAGCATTATTGTTTTCCCGTGAGAATGGGATTCCTATATCCTCAGGCATAGAACAGGTTGACGTCGCTGTGAATGGCGACCCTGGTATGTCGGGCATCCCTGTAAACCTGTATGACAACACACTCACTTTGAGCCAATTTGGTACCCTGGAAGACACCGTTGACATTCCCCAGGATGTTTCACCGGGAATGTTTCACATTGCTTTGACGCAAAATGAGAAAATGATTGAAACCCTTTATTTTGATGTCGCTTCATATCGCAAACCTGAGGTGGAATTAACGCTGAGTCTGGATTCGGACGCGATTGTTTCAGGTGATGATTTGAAGGCACAATTACAGGCAGCTTATTATTTTGGGCTGCCAGTGGCAGAACAAGCCTTTTCATGGTTTCTTTACAGGGATGAGGCAAGATTTGAACTTCCCGGTTATCAGGTAGGCCCGATGAGCTCGGATTGGCTCATGCCCCATTTACCCGGGTACTCCGTCCTTGGAACGCCTGTTGCTAACGGTGAGGGGTTTACCGATGCAGGAGGGCAATCCACCCTGGATTTTTCAGAATCGGATATGGGTATCGATGAAGTGCTTACTGGCAGTTTGCAAAAATTAAATTTGGAAGTGGTAGTAATCGATGAAAGCGGTTTCCCTGTTTCTTATCGTGAATCAGCGCTGGTTCACCCTGATACTTTTTACATTGGCGTTAAGCCGGAAACTTATTTTGGCAATGCAAATAACCCCTTTTCTTTTGGCGTCTTGACTGTCGATTGGGATCAACAGCCAATTGGCGAGGTCGCCCTGGATGCCACTTTTGAGGCAATTGAGTGGGAGGTTGAGGAAACAGGCAGCATTGAAATGCCTTACCGCTACAACGAACGAAAAACACTGATCGATTCTGCCAACCCGGTTACTGGTGATGACGGGCTCACCCGTGTCGCTTTCACGCCGCCTGCGCCCGGCACATACCAGTTAACCGTCACATCTGGCGATGCAGTCACCCAAGTCTTGGTTTGGGTGGCGGGCGAGGGAAACCCTGTTTGGCCTAGGCGAACGCAGAACCTGATTGAATTGACCGCAGATGCAGCGATTTATCAGCCGGGTCAAAATGCCCGGGTTTTCTTCCCTAATCCTTTTCCCGACGGAGCAAAAGCTCTCGTTACCCTTGAAAGAGGTCGGGTGATGGAAACGCAAGTGCTTGATGTGACGGGTGCAGGGTATTCCCTTGAGATCCCAATAACCAGCGATTCAATGCCGAATGTTTACCTGTCTGTGATGCTCTTTGGTAGAGATCAGAAAGGTGACCTGGGTTTTCGCCAGGGCATAAAAAACATCCCGATTTCACCAGAAAGCAAATCTCTGAATGTTGAATTAATCCTCGACCCAGGGATTACAGCGCCCGGAGAGAGCGTTTCAGCCCAGTTGATCATCACCGATCAGCAAGGAAACCCGGTGCAGGGTGAGTTTTCGGTGGCTGTTGTTGACAAGGCTTTGCTGGCATTGGTTGAAGCAAACAGCCCGCCAATATTGGAAGCATTTTACGACAACCAGCCGCTTGCTGTTCAGACAGCCTTTTCACTTAAGACCTACGCCATGCAGCTGGCATTCTCATCTGAATTAGGGCTCGGCGGCGGTGGCGGGGGTGACATGGCACCAGAAATGACGCTGCGTGAGGATTTTCCTGATACTGCACTTTGGGAAGGGTGCATTGTGACCGGGTCTGACGGGACCGCTCAGCTTGATATTCCATTACCTGATTCGTTGACCACCTGGGTGGTTGATGTGCGCGGATTAACAGAAGATTATTTGGTCGGGCAAGCGGAAGGTGAAATTGTCACCCAAAAGGCATTAATGGTCCGACCAGTTACCCCCCGATTCCTGGTTGACGGCGATCGGGTTGAATTAGCGGCTGTTGTCCACAACAACACGCCTGAAACCTTGGCGGTAGAAGTCTCACTTCTTGGCAGCGGTTTCACATTGGAAGAAGGGACAAACCAAAGCCAGACCGTCATCATAGATTCCGGGGAAAGCACCCGTGTCAATTGGTGGGGCTGGGTGCAGAGCCGCGAAAGCGTTGAACTAATTTTCCAGGCAGACTCAGGATTATATTCGGATGCAGCAAAACCGGTTTGGGGAGATTTACAAGTACTGCGCTATGCGATGCCTGCCACCTTCAGCACGGCGGGTCAGCTTAAAGAAGAAGGGCAGGTATTGGAATTGGTCAGCCTGCCAATCTCATCAGATCCCTTATCTGGTTCTCTCACCCTGGCGTTACAACCATCCCTGACGGCATCCATCCTTGATACTTTGGAAGCCCTTGATACACCATCTTCCTCTGACACCTTATCGGTCCTTTCAAGAATGCTGGCAAATATCAATACTTACCAGGCTTTGCAGGAACTTGGTATTGAAACGCCGCAGCTTGAGTCGGATTTATCTATCCTGGTTGGGGAGAGCTTGCAAGAATTACTGAAAATCCAGAAATTTGACGGCGGCTGGTCATGGTGGGGTAGGTCAGGAACAGAGGATCTTGCCTCGGACGCTTTTATAACAGCTTATGTACTGCTTGGATTACAGGCAGCATCGGATGCGGGGTTTGAAGTGGGTGAGTACTACTTTAATCGGGCAGTAGCGTATCTTTCCAATCATTTAATTAACCCTGGAAACATTGAGGAAATTTGGGAGTTAGATCGTCTTGCTTTCCAGATTTATGCGCTGCGGGAAAGCAGTTTTGGTCTGGATAGTTACATTACTGCTGTTTTCAATCGTCGATCGGATTTGAATCCGTGGTCCCTGGGCTTATTTACATTGGCGCTGGAGGAGATTGAAGGAGCCTCTGACAGGGTTAACACCTTGCTCGGTGATTTAGAAGCAGCTGCGGTGCGGTCTGAGACGGGCGTTCATTGGGAGTCCCACCAAGTTTCATGGATGCTGCCAGGGACCCCGCTCTTCAACACGGCTGTTGGTGTGCTGACCCTTGCGGAACTCGACCCCGCTTCAACCAGCCTGGTTCCAGCCTTACGGTATTTGATGACCCATCGAAGTGCCATGGACCCCACCCGGTCGCCATTTGAATCGGCGTGGGTATTAATGGCAGCTACAGCAGCATTGAAGGGCACCGGTGATTACCAGGCTGATTATGCATTCCAGGCATTTTTGAATGATCGTCTCCTTGCAGAAGGGGAGCCAGCATCAACAACGATCAGAACAGGTACTTCGATTGTTGACCTATATTCGGATTCGCCGAATGCCTTGATGATTGAGCGCGGTGCTGGTCCGGGAACGCTGTATTATCGAGTTGATCTACAAACTTACCAGGCTGCTGAGGATGCTGAAGCCGTCAATCAGGGCATCAGCCTCGAGCGGGAGTATTATCTGGCTGGTGAGGGCTGCCCTGGCGGCGAGGAGTGTACTCCCATCGATTCAATCACGCTGAACCCGGATGACCCAACGCAGATGATCACCGTCGCCATGACGGTAAACCTTTCCAATGATATGATCAACCTCATGCTTGAGGATTTTATCCCATCGGGCTCGGAGATACTCAACCAGGATTTCTTGACCTCACAAACGGTCCAGGAATCCCCCATTGAGACATATGATCCTCGGTCACCTTTTAAACAGGGTTGGGGTTGGTGGTATTTCAATCAACCGCAGATCTATGATGATCATATTCTGTGGACAGCGGATTATGTGCCGGCTGGGACGTACACACTGACTTATCATTTAATTCCCTACCAGCGAGGCGTTTTCCAGGTTTTACCCAGCCATGCCTGGATGTACTTCTACCCAGAAGTCCAGGGCACTTCAGCTGGAAGCTTATTCACAATTGATTGATAACTTGAATGAAAAACAAGGCCGTTTGGGAAACCAGACGGCTTTGTTTGGTTTAAAAAAGAAGTTTTCAAGTTTTACCCGGTGATAAAGGGGATCAGCGCAATAATGGTAAAACCCACCAGAACAACCGCGATGGCAATCACCACATCTTTGTTTTTTCGGGTGTCAACCATGTCGAAGAAAGGCGGTTGTCCGGCAACCTTGAGGATGGGTCCTGCTTTCCAAGCAAAAAATATACCGCCAAGCAACCCCCCAATATGCCCCATAATATCAATATTGGATCCTGGCGCAAAACCATAAGCCATGTTGATCATCAAGACGATCCCGAGGTTCATCATGGCTTGCCGTGTTTGGGCTGGACCAAATAATTTTCGGTTTTGTAGAATGAAAATACCCTCAGCAGAAAATAATCCAAAGATGGCTGTTGAAGCGCCTAAAGAGGGCGCTGGGGTCAGAACAAAGGAAAGGACATTGCCGGCAAAGGCAGAAATCAGGTAAAGCAATAAAAAACGCCCATGCCCATAAAACCTTTCCGTACGACGACCGAGGATGTAGAGGGCGTACATGTTCATGGCGATATGTAAAATTGAGCCATGAAGTAAAACCGGGGTTATCAGGCGCCAGATTTGCCCGGCTTTGATCAGGTTGTTGATCTTCCCACCATACAGGAACAAAAGATCATAGCCACTGAAAGCTTCAATAATGGTTTGCAGGATAAAAACCGCGACCGAAATACCAATCAATACGAAAGTTGTTATTGGCTTTCGTTTTGGGATTTGTATGCGAACTGACCCACGGGGTTCGCTGCTGTCTGTGTGCGGCGCTTCATCATTCATAATGTCACCTTTCGAGCGTGAACCCGGTGATGCTCTGCGGTTATGATGCTTTCGATTACATCCAATGTCTCATCCAGCCTATCCTTTTCATTGACGACGATATAATCAAAA
>JAXHUT010000295.1:0-2416 GCA_034189405.1 Chloroflexota bacterium | reverse complement strand
TATTTTGTTGACCAGCCGCATGGTTGCTGTTAGTATCCTTTCAGGCTGATCGCCCAGGATTTGTAAGGATAGGGGACGTTGATAAGGCTCAAAAGACAGGCGTTTGTGGTAACGAGGGTTTCCTTCAATTATATCCACCGCGTTGATGAACTCAGTGACAGTCATAGCTGAGCCTAACCGTCGGCAAAGGCCACGAAATGGCATATCGGTAATCCCATCCATAGGTGCCAGGATCAGGTCGCCGTAAATTGGAACATCCCCAATCATGAAATGTGGTTCTTTTTGGTTGATCATATCGCGGTTTGATGCTCCCTTCAATTTAATGGGTTCCCTCTATTTGACGGATTGCCCAACGGCATGCATCTTTCAGCGCGGGATGCCCTTCGTTTTCCAGTGCGTTTATAAGGATGGGGTGTGCGGGTTGATATTTTTGGTTGCCAAGAACGACTGCAGCATTGCGCAGCATGCCGTGACGTTTTGCGCGGTAAAGGGACGTATTTTGAAACCTTGATTTAAATTCATCTTCGTCAAGGGAGAATAATGGGATCAAATCAATGCAGTCTGGGATAAGGGGGTCGCCCAGCACCATATTTTGTTCGGGCGTCCAGGCATTGTGGGGACATACGGTTTGGCATACATCGCATCCAAAAGCCCAATTCCCGACCAGTGGTTTTAGTTTGTCTGAGATATCTCCTTTGTTTTCGATCGTCAGATAACTGATGCAGTTCCCGGCGTCAATGGTGCAGTCATCCCGAATGCAACTCGTTGGACAGGCTTCAATGCAGCGTTGACAAGGACCGCACAGGTCCCTTGTGAATTCCTGGTCGACAGGCAAGGGGAGGTTGATCAGGATTTCCGATAGGAAAAAATAAGAGCCAAACCCCTTGATAATCAGGCAGGAATTTTTACCTGCGATTCCTAAGCCGGCAGATGATGCAAAGGAACGTTCCAGGATGGGGCCTGTATCCACGTAAGATTTGGTTCGAACCTCTTCGTCAGCGTTCGCTTGGATGAAATCCTCCAGGCGATCTAACCTGTCCCAAACGATCTGGTGATAATCTCGGGTGATGGCGTAAGCGGATATTCTCCCAGTACCTGGTGGGCAATCATCCAATGCGCTTTTCGGGCGCGCATAAGGCATCGCCAGGCTGATCACCCGTTGGCAGCCTTCAAGAATCAGGCCGGGATTATGTCGTTTTTCCAGGGTATCTTCGCGCGCCATGTAATCCATGTCAGCATGCCTGCCAGCCTGTACCCAGTTTAAATATGCATCGTAATGTGGGACAGGTAGGGCAGGTGCAATGCCTATATGGTTAAAACCGAGGCGGCGTGCCTCGGCTTTGATTGCTATAGTCAGTTCTTTAAAATTTAACATCAAAAAATGCTATATTTGAGTTTTATTGTTGGTTATTAATCCGTCTTTTCAACTACGTCAATAATAACAAAAAACTCATAAAAGGAGTTATCGCTGGCATTATACAACCGCCAATTGGATTGTTTCTCACCCGTTGATTCAGGCGCCACGAGATCAACGCTTATTTGCACGCTGGTGCCTGGTGGAACCGGGTAGGGGAGATAGACTTTTTCATCCGTAGCACCCATTTCTTCCCCGGAAGAAAATTGGATGTAATAATTCATTCCCCAGGTTGATGTACCGGTGTTTTCCAGTGACCAGGTGATCGTAAATTCCTCGCCTTGGGCGAACTCGGTATTGTCAGGGGGATCCTGTGCAATCCATGCTGCAACGTCATTCCCGCTGCTGGTTCGCTGCGTGGGAGTAGCCTCGGGTGTTTCCGTGACTGTACCTTCGGATGTCTCTGTGGTTGTACCTTCTGGAGTCTCAGTCAATTCTTCAGGTGTTGCCGTGAATCTGGGAGTCGCTGAGGGTTCCGGCGTGTTTGTGGCTGTAGGTTGTGCTTGCGCCGTCATGGTAGCCTGTGCATCAGCGGTTTGTGCAAAGCCTGTACGCTGGGCATCAACGTCAACTTCAGGTTCTCCTGAATTGCAAGCGGTTATGATCAAAGTTGACAGCGCAAATAAAATCAACAGTGTGGATATTTTGTTTGTTTTTTGTGTCATTTTTTAATTTTGCCTCCTGACCAACATGAGTTTTGGGTTGGTCACCCTTTCAATTGTAGAATATCAGCGTGAAAAGTCAAGATTAAATTAAGAGATTAAATTAAGAGCGTGTTGAAAAACAAGTAATAGCCGTGATAGCTGGTAGCTGATAGTTCGTAGCTGATAGCTTAAACGAGGTAGATTGTAGCAATTAGCATGAAGGATAAAGCATAAAATCTTCATCTGATTCTTCAGGTTGTGAATCTCCATGCCATAATTTTGCGGACTAAAGTCCGCACTCCTAAATAATATAGGTATTTCATCGAAAGGTCACGAATCTTTACCCCCCTAACCCCCC
>JAXHUT010000294.1:0-4528 GCA_034189405.1 Chloroflexota bacterium | reverse complement strand
CGCTGGACATAGATGGCAATCCAATTACCGTTGAGGATGTTGGCGTTGCTGGTGCAGCAACCGTGTTGATGAAAGACACCATCAAGCCAACATTGATGCAAACCCTGGAAGGGACCCCTGTATTTGTGCACGCTGGCCCCTTCGCCAATATCGCCCATGGTAACAGCTCCATTATGGCGGATATGATCGGGCTCAAATTGGCAGACTTCGTTATCACCGAATCAGGTTTTGGTTCCGACATGGGTATGGAGAAATTTTTTGATATCAAATGCCGATATTCAGGAAATACCCCCGATGTAGTCGTCCTTGTTGCAACCATCAGGGCACTTAAGATGCACGGCGGGGGCCCGAAGGTCTCAGCCGGCTCCCCCTTAGCCCCAGAATATGAAACTGAAAATCTGGATCTGGTCCGCAAAGGTTTGGAGAATCTTCAAGCCCATTGCGAAAACGCTCATGGTTACGGTGTCCCTGTTGTGCTGGCAATAAACCGTTTTCATACCGATACCGATGCTGAGCTCGAGCTTGTACAAAAAGTTTGCCGAGAAAGCGGGAAAATCGTTGATGCCGTAATAACCAACCACTGGGAAGAAGGCGGTGAAGGTGCAATTGATCTTGGTAAGGCGGTCATTAAAGCGGCTGAGCAGAAATCGGACTTTAAATTCCTTTACCCCTTGGACATTCCAATAAAAGACAAGATTGAATCCATCGCCAGGGATATTTATGGCGCTGATGGTGTCGATTACTCCCCTGAAGCGGAGAAACAAATTGAGGACTACACCCGATTGGGTTACGATAATTTACCCATCTGCATGGCTAAAACCCACCTCAGCCTCAGCCACGATCCATCTTTAAAGGGACGACCAAAAGGCTTCCGGATCCCAATCCGCTCGGTGAATGCATCCATTGGGGCTGGATTTTTGTATCCGGTCGCCGGTCCCATCAGGCTGATGCCCGGTTTGCCCACACGTCCAGCCTATTACGACATCGACATCGAATTAGATACCGGCAGGATCCTCGGGCTTTCATAAATTCTCGATCAAACCTCAACCTCCCCAACTCAAAATCGGGGAGGTTTTTTTATTTAAATGCGGGGAAATTATCTCCAGATTCAAAATAAGATTACGAAACGCAAGAATCAAGGGTAGAATTAAACAACATAGGAAAATCAAAAGGATCATCTTCAAATTGATCTGTCAAAAAAAATTGAACACCGATTAACAGGTGCAAACTATGAACAACCTATCATTAAACGAAAAATACCTCGTAGATAAAGAAGGCCACCGTGTCGGGGTTGTTCTGTCCATGCAGGAATACCGTTCACTGATGAACCGCCTGGAGGAATTAGAATCCTTTCGAGCAGCCCGTGAGGAGATCAACATCGTGGATCAAATCCTCGCCGAAGCCGATAAAGAGGGGGGCAAAGAGCAACTACCGACCTTCAAACGCAGGCAGGGTCCAGGCGGTATGATTGTCATCTAATGAGGCTGTCCCAAAAGTAAATGGGCTTTAATTCCCCTTCCCTTCAGGGAGGGGGCAGGGAGTAGGTCTCAATCGGAATTTTAGAAATGCTGGATGGGGGAGGATTGGGCTGCGCAATTCAGCCATGTAAACTCCGAAAAGCTGATAATTGTTATTGAGGACGAGATTCTGACGTTCGAAGCTAGTCACCGGCCCAAAGAAAGACGCGAAAAGCGATGTGTTTTTAGCGAAAAACCCACGTCCTTCTTCCCTATTACATTTTTCTCGCAACTTTCCGGGATTACTAACTTGTTTTTCCCCAACATAAAATCTCTTTGATTCCTGAGATTTAGACTGTACAATGAAAATATGACTGAGCCACACGATATAGACCAGAAAATTGCATATCTCAAGCAGGCATTAATCGATCTGGATCATCGCCGGAGCCAAATTCTTGATGAGCTGGCTCAACTGCGCAGTCAACATCTTGCTCAAGATTTTCCAGCTCAGTTACCCCTGCATCTTAATAGAATTTCGATCGATAACCACGCCTCTCAGGAAGAAAAGATTCTGTTATTTCGCTCCTTATTCAAAGGACGAGAGGATGTTTTCCCACGTCGATTTGAAAGTTCTAAAACCGGAAAGTCCGGCTACGCGCCAGTATGCCGAAATGAATGGAAAGCAGGCATTTGCCAAAAGCCGAAGATCGCCTGCCGCAAGTGCAATTTCCGGGAATACGAGCCTGTCAGCGATAAAATTATCCGCAACCATCTGATAGGAACTGACCCGAAGGAGCGCCCGGGCAAAGACTTTAGCATTGGGGTCTATCCCTTGTTAACCGATGAAACGTGTTGGTTTTTGGCTGCGGATTTTGATAAGACTAGCTGGACAGAAGACGTCAAAGTCTTTCTGGAGACCTGCGCAACTTATCGGGTCCCCGCTGTCTTGGAACGATCACGCTCGGGCAATGGCGGTCATGTCTGGATATTTTTCGAAACTCCCGTACCTGCGGTCCTGGCCCGAAACCTTGGCAGTATGCTCCTGACAAGCACACTGAACCGCAGACCGGAAATTGGGCTAGATTCTTACGACCGTCTATTTCCCAGCCAAGACACCTTACCCAGGGGCGGTTTTGGTAATCTGATTGCCCTTCCGCTGCAAAATAAGCCCCGGGAGAAAGGCAACAGCGTCTTTGTCGATCCAGATTTCAATCCCTACCCTGACCAGTGGGCTTTTTTATCCTCGGTTCATAAGTTGACCAAACAAGCCCTCGAAAGCATCCTGGAAACGGTGCGAGATGAAGGAGAAATGACTGGTATCAGATCGGTGGTTTTGGATGAATGTGAAAACGAGCCCTGGAAATTACCCCCCTCCAGGAAATCGAAGGAACGCCCAATCCTTGGTCCTTTACCCGATCAACTCACCCTGGTCCTCAGCAATCAAATATATATTGAAAAAGTCGGGCTTCCTGCGCCGCTGAGAAATCGCATCATCCGATTGGCGGCTTTTCAAAACCCGGAATTTTACAAAGCACAGGCGATGCGACTTTCGACATTTGGGAAACCCAGGATCATTACCTGCTGTGAGGATTACCCAAAACATCTGGCCCTACCCAGAGGATGCCAGGAAGAATTGATCCAGTTGTTGCGGAATCTTGATATCAAACCCAAGCTGATTGATGAACGAAACATGGGCGATCCTCTCATGGTCAACTTTCGGGGAACCCTTCGCCCTGATCAGCAGCTGGCTGCTGATCAGCTTATCAAGCATGATATCGGCGTTCTGTCCGCCTCCACTGCCTTTGGCAAAACGGTGATCGGCGCCTGGTTGATCGCAAAAAGGAAAGTCAATACGTTGGTGATTGTTCATCGAAGGCAATTGATGGACCAATGGATCGAAAGCCTACAATCGTTTTTAGGGCTGACAAAAAAAGAAATCGGGCAAATTGGGGGCGGAAAACGAAAACTCACCGGGAAAGTAGATGTTGGGATGATCCAAAGCCTGGTCAAAAAAGGCGTCGTGAATGATCTGGTGGGGGATTACGGTCAGATTATTGTGGATGAATGTCACCATATTTCTGCGGTCAGTTTTGAGCAGGCAGTTCGGCGAGCCAAAGCTCGCTATATCACAGGACTCTCCGCTACGGTTACCCGGCGGGATGGGCATCACCCGATCATTTTTATGCAATGTGGGCCAGTTCGATATCGGGTTGATGCTCGTCAACAGGCTGCCTCTCGCCCATTTAATCACCAGGTCATCGTTCGCAAGACGGATTTTTCCTTGCCAGAAGCAACGGACCCATCATCACAACCCGGCATCCAAGAAATCTATACAATGCTCGCATCGGATTCGGCACGAAACCAAATGATCGTAAACGATGTTATCAAAGCAGTCCATGCTGGCCGATCACCTGTTTTGTTGACAGAACGGCGAGAGCACCTTGCTTATTTTGAGAAAAGGCTGACTAGTCAGGTTAAACATATTTTCGTCCTTTCCGGCGGGATGGGACACAAACAACGATCTTTATTAATGGACGAGTTGAAGCGTGTACCGGAGCATGAGGAACGCTTAATCCTGGCAACAGGCCGCTATCTGGGGGAAGGATTTGATGATGCTCGACTCGATACGTTATTTCTGTCCTTACCCGTTTCTTGGCGTGGCACAGTTGCACAATATGCGGGTCGTCTCCACCGTGATTACGACCAGAAGCGTGAGGTGATCATCTACGATTATGTCGATGACAAGGTGCCAGTACTGGCAGCCATGTTCAAAAAGAGAGTAAAAGGATACCATGCCATTGGTTATGAACTCGTTTAAATAGTCCCAGGAGAATCATCATTTATACCAATACTGTCACCTGCAGCGCCCGTCAGAAATATATACTTCAGGTTAACAAGTGCGACGAATACAGGCGTGCCAAGAGTGGAATGCCACGGTTCCCTTTTTAACATCCATCAAAGGAAGATCAAAAGTTGACAGGATGCTTAAGCACCCATTCCGCACCCTAAAACGGCGAATATTAATTATTTATACCCCACTCACCATGAAGTTTTTTTACACCCTTGTATAG
>JAXHUT010000293.1:0-7570 GCA_034189405.1 Chloroflexota bacterium | reverse complement strand
CAATGATTCACATTTGATCCTTTTAATGGCTTCGGAAGTCTGTTAACATCAGCCAATCTTTGATCCTCTAAAACGTCTCACACCCTTAATAAAGTAGCAAACCTTGAAAATTTCTATCCCCGCCGCAAGCGGCCGGGGCATTACGAAATTTTCTCCTTCGGATCAGGTTTTGCCTTATCCATGGAACCCACGCAGCAAGCTGCGGGGTATTCTGCTTCGCAGAATAAAGCCAGCGCCATGATTGTCTGCCAGGGCAAAACCTTGAATGCCCCACGAGCGACGGCTACCTCGACCTCAGCCCTGGAAATGAACAGCGTCTCCTGCTCTTCCAGGTCATCCGCATCGGGTTCTGCCACCGGGTAGGCATCCCGCGCCAAAAAGAAGTGGGCGACCCCATTACCGCGATTGGCGTCAACGGCAAACTGTCCCAGGCTCTCCCAATCAGGGGCTTTGTACCCTGTTTCTTCCAGCAATTCCCGCTTTGCAGCAGCCAGGGGGTCTTCACCTTTTTCAATATATCCCCCAACCGGTGCCAGGGTGCTGGTGTTGACGCTGTATTTTGTCTGGCGAAAGACCAAAAATTTCCCTTTTGTGGTGATAACAACCACATTAACAAAATCGGGGGTGATCAACCATGCCCAATTTTCTACAACCCTGCCATCCGGCAAGCCAACCCGGTGTTTTTCGACTTTAAGAAAAGGAGACATATCCAGGACTAATTCCCGGGAGAGTGTTTTCATCAACCTGGTCTGATCCGCTTTCATCGTGCTTTATCTCCTGTTTGATGCTGTCTTCACCCGGGCTGAGCTCACTTGTCCGCTGGCTGGACACCCAAATCCTGGGCTGAAATATGCAAGCCTTTAAAATTTTCAAAGGTCAGGTCTCTGAAATCAAAGCCCATCCTGGATTTGAGGCTTTCAAATAGCCCAAGATAATTGATCCCCATCCCTTTGGAAAAATCCAAACCAAGCATGATTGAGACGCCTTCAATCAGCGTGTTATTTGGGGCTTCAATTTCCACAAAATTACCGAATGGTAATTCGTCCAGCACAACCACGACATCCCCCAGCTTATACGTGCTGCGATACTTTTGATAGGTGACGACTACCCGGTAGCCCAGGGCTTCAAATAACTTCTGAACCAATCGAGCGTCGTCCGCCTCAAACTCGATCTCCGTCCGGGTGATCACCCCGCCCTCGACACGTGCATTCGCCTTGTAGGTCACACTTACTTTATCATCCTTGCGAATGCGCAATAAACGTCCGTCTCGTGCCAGGTCGTGATCACCGATATCCAGCCGCAAGTTGTGTTCAAGGGTACGAGGACGAGTTAGCGCTCCACCGCTCAACCGGACGCGCTTTGCTATCGTCTCTAAATCTTCAATGTAGTATTTGATTTCTCTCTCCTGCATTTCCATAAAATTATTCTCCTTGGTTTTGTTTTACACTGAAAAAATCTTGAACTCGCTGTAAACTTAAAGCGATAAAAACCAGGCTTAGCCACAGGATGGTCAGCAGCAGCATGAAGGGCCAGTTTCTTGCGGCTTCCGGATCCTGCCATAAAAATAGACGTTCAAACCAGTACATCCCCGGGTAAAGGATGGCTGTGATCTGAATCAACTTCGGCGTCCAACCTGCCCGGGTTATCAATCCCCACAATACGGGCAAGCCAGACAGGCCCCAGGTCAACCCGGCAGCGATCAGATAATATTGCACGCCTGGCGAAACCAATCCCAGGATCAGTTCCTGTTCTTGCAGAGCAGCCGCAAAACGCAGCCAGCCCAGGATGATCCACAGCAGGTACACCAACAGCATAATTGTTAATGAAAGGGGACGACGTCCCTTGATAGGTTGTGTTTCATCCCGTTGTGTCCCATGGGCGCCCATAGTTATTACAATTCCTCCTGGTCAGGCGCAACGGGGTTAATTGTAGAAAAATCCAGATCGCTGAGATAACCCAAACGTGCCAGTGCCGAAGCCACTTTATCCGCTGCTCCCGGCTCTATGATAGCAGCCGCCGGTCCCAGGGGATCGCTGATAAAGCGTCCCGCTGGGGAATCACGTAAAGCACCCAGGATTTTCGGGTCCGCTACTCTCAGTATCATGGCAGGATGAATCCTGACCTGCCCACGCTTTTTATCCCACTGGTGCAGGGCTTTGATCAGGCTGGGCGGCGGGGTTTCCCCGTACTTATTGAGAAGCGTCTCCAGGTGAATGGGCTTCAAGCCCTGATCGGCAGCCGCCTGCAAGGACTGGGGGGTCAACTGGTAGGTATAGGTTCCCTCACGCTCCCGAACCCACTGGCAAAATCGTGATACCTGGTAGCGTGCGATGCGCGGCGTCAGGGCGCTGACTGTGATCGTGGCATCTGAAAAGGCTCTGATGGGCTGTTCTTCTTTTGGTGCGTCGGGGGTTGGCTTCCCCAGGAGAAGATCCGAAGCCCAATCTGAAAAACAAAAAGCCCTGACCGGCTCGTCCTCACCCGAAGATGCCAGATCAACCAGCCCCAACCAGCGCATAGGACCCGTGATCAAATAGCGAATTAAGGCACCATCCACAACCTCCCAATGCTGAAAGCCCGCCAGGGACTCACCCGTTTGGGCATCACGGACCAGCCAGGTATTAAAATCCCCAGCAGGACGTTGAAAATCAGGTTTGCGCTCATAAATTGCCTTGACAAAGGAATCCAGGTTCCACCACTTTTTCTCCGGCACTTCACCCAATGCATTCAATAGGAAATCCCTGGTCGCTTTAGGGTCATTATGCCAGGCACCTTCGCAAATCAATCCTGGCACCAGGTGTAATTCATTGAACAATGGTGACTCACGCCAACCGCGCACCAACCATGCCAGGGCTTCCCCACGGGGCATCTCCAAAAAGGGACGTGCATCCTCAGGAACAGGTTGCTCGCTGGATGTGATCAGCTTCATAGCAGAGAGCAGTGCATAAACCACCTCGAAAGGCGGCTGCCAGTCTTCCACCGCTGGGGAACGTTTGGGGTCTTCCATTCGCAAAGCTGCCAGCAAGGTGCAGGTATGATCCAACACACGATCATTTGCCCGCCAAATATGGGTTTTCTCCCCGGGTGATGCCGCCCTGCCCGGAGGTTCGGGCCCCGCAGGCACCGGGGTCGGCAGCAGTTTCAATAAATCATCGGGAATATAGGCGCATTCCTGAAGCTCGCCCTCGCGCATCAAAAAATCTCGCCCAATCAAGCCCCGATACCACAGCACCTCTGTTGACGAAATCGGCTCAAGGTAGGGTTTTTCGCGGTCACGCTTACCGGGGCCAACCTCGCGTAATTGGCCGAACTTAAGTGTGAAGCGAGGCCAGGCCATCCAGCCGCCGTTATTGATCAGGGCATCCAGCGCCTGGTGGGCACCATCCGGCAAGGCTTCAACAATCTCAAAAGCCAGCTCCGGGTCCAGCAATGTGCGAGTCAATTTGGGCAGTGCGCTGCGAGCATCCGGCGCGGTTAGATCTACACCCCATAAAGAGGCGACTATTTGTAAAAACCCCAGGTCATGAGTTCGGAATCGGTGTTGTAAATCAGGCATCGCAATGTGAGTATACATCAATTTTAGAGATCGTCAAAATGATGGGTGCGAGAAGCTGATAGCTGATAGCTGATAGCTGGTAGCTCGTAGCTGATAGCTCGTAGTTGGTAGCTTATAGCTGATAGCTGGTAGCTTATAGCTTGTAGCTCGTAGCTTGTAGCTCGTAGCTTGTAGCTCGTAGCTGGTAGTTGATAGCATTTTGAGCGGGTTGCACGCCTCTTAAATGGCAAACAAGTCTTGGCGTGAGGTCCCTGTCTGGAGTACAACGCAACACCTTTAGGTGCAGAGACTGAAAGGCGTCAGGATTAGGCTGATTTTTTAATTTTAAGATCATGTTGATCCCAGTCCCTCATCTCTCACGTCGTACCGCCTAAATACTTGAAGGTGTTCCGCTGTGCTCAGGGACTTTGAAGCTGAAAGCCAAAAGTTGAAAGGAGGCAACCTTTTTCCTTGCGAAATATACAACCAAACTCTATAATACATATCAATCTGGTACAGCGAACAAAACGGTGATGGTAATTTAGAAATCCCAAAAACTGATCAACAAAACCAGGTCGTGAAAGCCACCGTCAATTTTTCACAAGACCTCAACCAGGATTAGACCACCAGGAGCATATGGTACACCTGATCTGGCGGTGCGGTTAGGCCAGATCCAGGCGCCCACTCTGGTAATTTTTGGTGATGATGACAAGATCGTCCCTGTAGAAGGCAGCCGCCGCCTGGCAGCGGATATCCCGGGTGCTGAGCTTGCTATTCTCGCAGACTGTGGGCACCTACCGCAAGAGGAATGTCCCTCGGCATTTAAGTCAGTAGTAGAAGATTTCATTACACAATTGGAGGAAAACAAATGAGCAGCAAACGCATCAATATCGGTGAAAAAGCACGGGACTTCACCCTTGAAGACATACATGGCGACCCCGTGACTCTTTCTGAATTCGAAGGAAGGCAGAACGTTTTCTTGATCTTCAACCGGGGTTTTGCCTGACCGTTTTGCCGCAGGCATATGGCGCAGTTGCGCCAGGATTACAAAAAATTTGTCGATCGGGAAACTGAAGTCATTGCCGTCGGGCCCGATTCTAAAAAATCCTTCGTCGATTTCTGGACAGAAAACGACGTGCCCTTCACCGGCCTGGCAGACCCAGACCATAAAGCGGCGAAATTGTACGACCAGGAGGTCAATCTCCTCAAATTAGGCCGCATTCCCGCCCAGATGATCATCGACAGGCAGGGCATCATCCGTTACGTCCATTATTCCAAATCAATGTCCGATATCCCTGAAAACCCGGATATGCTCGATCGCATTGATCAGATAAATGAAAAAAACGGCAAATAAGGAACGCTTTTATTCTGCTTCTCAAAAAACCCGCAGCTTGCTGCGTGGGTTCCATGTATAAGGCAAAACCTGATCCGAAGGAGAAAATTTCGTAATGCCCCGTTCGCTAACGGCAGGGATAAAAATTTTCAGGGTTTTGCTTCTTTACTGAAGATTTCCGAATCAACCCATCAGAGACTACCCCTTAAACCGCATTGCTCGCAGCCCATTCAAAGTCACCACAAGGGATACCCCCATATCGGCAAGAACCGCTAACCACAGGGGTGCATAACCGAATATGGCAATGACAGCTACTAAAAGCTTGCTTCCCAAACTGAAGCCGATATTTTGCTTGACCAATTGATTGGCAAAATTCGAGAGTTTTATCGCAAAGGGCAGCTTTTGAATGCCATCTGCCATCAAAACCACATCCGCAGTTTCCATCGCTTGGGCATTGTCGCTGCCACCCATGGCGATTCCCAGGTCTGCTGAGGCAAGCGCCGGGGCATCATTAATACCATCCCCCACCATCGCCACCGCCCCATATTTTTCGCGGAGAATCTCAACGACACCTTGCTTATCACCCGGCAAGAGGTTCGATTGAACATCCTCCAAACCAACGTCATCCCCGACCACACCGGCAACCGTGGCATTATCACCTGTCAGCATGATGGTGTGTTTGCCCATGTCGTTCAACGCCCTCACCACAGACATCGATTCATCTCGCAAGGTATCCGCCACAGCAATAAAACCACGCACCCTTTCACCGTCGCACACCAGCATGGCTGTCTTCCCATGTGACTGTGCATCGGCGACCCAATCGTAAACATTGGGTGGGATATGATGTTCTTCTTCGAAAAGCCTGAGATTGCCGATGGTCATTTTCTGCCCGTTGATCTCCCCTTCAAGGCCTAAACCACCGCGTGTAATCAGATTTTTTGCCGGTGGATAAACATCCGTCACACCCCGCCACTCAGCCTCACTTTCGATGGCTTGGGCTAATGGATGGGCGCTGTACCTTTCTAGAGCATAAGCCAGCGCGATTAAATCATCACAGGCTTCACATCCGCCTCCTCCCTCACAGGAAATGTCCCTGCATTCAACAACTTCCGGCTCACCCTGCGTCAAAGTGCCGGTTTTATCGAAGGCAAAGACCCTGACTTGAGACAATGCCTCAATAAAAATGCCGCCTTTGAAAAGCACCCCTTCTTTGACAGCGCTCACCAGGCTCGCCACCATGGTGACGGGGGTTGAAATCACCAGCGCACAGGGACAGCTGATCACAAGCAAGACCAATGCACGGTGCAGCCATCCTTGGGTGCCGTCTGGCAAGTTCAGCAATGGTTCTCCGAAAAACAGCGGCGGGATGCTGGCGATCAATATCGCCAGGACCACCATCGCCGGTGTGTAATATTTTGCAAATTTATCGATAAATTTTTGGCTGCGAGATTGGCGGGATTGGGCTTTGGTCACCATTTCGATGATTCGGTGAAGGGTGCTGTCCGCAGCCAGGTGGGTCACCTCGAGGATCAAGCGACCATTGCCGTTAACACTGCCGCTGAAAACGTCATCCCCGACCGCCTTCCAGACCGGGATGCTTTCCCCTGTGACCGACGCCTGGTTAATATCGCTCTCCCCTTCCATAATGACGCCGTCGATGGGGATGCGGTCGCCCGGTCGCACCAAAATCCGATCGCCAATAGATAATTCCTCCACAGGAATATGGCTTTCATGACCGTCATCCATTCTGAGCGCGTGGGTTGGCGTCAACGAGGTCAAGCCTGAAAGGGTTCGGCGAGCCCGGGTATTGGTGAAACCCTCCAGCGCTTCTGCCAGGTCAAACAACAAGATTAAAGCTGCCGCTTCTGCATATTCTCCGATCACGACTGCACCAATCCCGGCTATCGTCATTAGAAAATTGATATTGAAGGTGTGATTGATCCACAGGGTCACCAAACCATTACGGGCAATGGGCCAGCCAGCTAGGGCAAGCGCCCCAATTTGCAGCCCAATCACAAGCCATAATGGCCCGCCCAGTGAATTGAGTATCAGCGAGAGCACCACGATGACACCCGCAATTAATGCCAATTGAGTCTCAACTTGCCCCAACAAGTAACGCCAGAAACCTACCAGCGCATTGGGTTCATCCTCGGGTGGGATTTCTGACGAATCGCCCTCATCCACCCTGTAACCCAGGCTTGAGACCAACTTGCGCAGCTGCCCCTGATCCACATCGCCGCGCACAGTCAAAATACCGTCGAAGAAATTAAGCTTTGCTTCTTCGACGAACGCCAAATGTGCCACAGAGTTTTCCAGCCCCTTTGCACAATCTACACAGTCCAAACCCGTAATCTTATATTGTTTTTCATCCATTAAATATTTACACCTCAGTCATTTATGATATGCTCAAAGGTTCGCAGCAGGATGTCCCGCACATGATCATCCGCAAGAGAATAATAGACCTCGCGTCCCTCTTTGTGATACCGGACGATATCAAGCGCGCGCAGGATTCGCAGTTGATGCGAGACCGCACTTTGCGAGACGTCCAAATGGTCAGCCAGGTCCCCAACACTACGCTCGCCAGGGAACAAGAGGGCTAGGATTTGCAAACGGGTCGGGTCTGACAGCGCTTTAAAGCTTTCCGCCATCCGAAATAGAACTTCCTCTGAAAGCCCCTCTGCTTCAATAGCAAATTGCGCATC
>JAXHUT010000292.1:0-14226 GCA_034189405.1 Chloroflexota bacterium | reverse complement strand
GGAGGGTGTTGAAAATCGTTCTAAAAAGGCCTCCCAAAATCAATTTTTTGTAGGGTGGGTTGGCTAGAGACCATCCGTGATCAAAATACCTGGTATTGCACCTTGTTTTTGTCCCTATAGCATTTCTATAACCAACCCACCATTAACAAAATCAGGATTGGCGGTGGGTTGGCAAGCGAAGTGCATGTTTTCCATGTAATTTTGCGTTATAAAGGTCATTACGACGATTGTTTTTTACCCAACCCACCCTACGAATCTCGTCTCAAGCCCGCAGCCATTACCTATATAATCATCAAGAAAATTTCCCAAAAAGGCTGTTATTTGTTTTTCAACACTCTCATAACCATGTCAAGATGTATTTTGGAGGATGTTGAAAATCGTTCTAAAAAGGCTTTTCCTGGAGCGAAGCGGAACACCTTTAGGTGTAGGAGCGAAGCGGAACACCTTCAGGTGCTGAGGAGGTACAACGTGAGGGTCATCGTGCACCATTTGCATAATTCTAATGTCAATCTTGTCTAACCAAATGGTTTTAGGCAATTGCGACGAACTACAAGCTACAAACTACCAGCTACAAGCTGTTATTTGTTTTTTCAACAGGATCATTTTATTTAGCTGCCGATTGATTTTTTAAAGTTGCGTGGGGAATTTTATCAAAACGCAGCAATATAAATGCCTCAATGATCATGTCGCTGGCAATCAACGCTGTGGTTGGTAACCGTTCTCGGTGTAAAAAGTATTCTGAAGTAGTGGTTAGAACGGACTCGAAGGTCAGTATCAAATTGGCTGTGCTGAAAAGAAAGACACCTAAGACGATATCCCAGATGAATTTAGTGCTAAAATTTTGAGACTATCTATCCTTCGGATAGGGAACGTCTAATTTTTCAGCGGCTTCTTGCATGACTTTGGATGAACGCCGATCATATCTTTTCGTTGTGTTGGTGTCATCATGACCTGCCATTTTGGATACCGTCGAAAGGTCGACACCGACATCCAAAAGGTCACTGACGAATGTTCGACGCATATCGTGCGGTGTTGTTTTTTTAATGAGACCTGCTTGTTTTGAGCGTTTATCGATGAGATGATAGACCGTTTGGTCGCTAAGACGAGCGACAATTGTTTTGGGTTGAACACCTTGCCTTTTTTCATCAGCGGACAATCGTTCTTTCCGAAAGCGGATGATATTACCACCCTTATTGACTGAAAAAAACAGGGGTCCTGGCTCAAAACCACGCACATCAAGCCACTTCTCAATAGCACGAACAGCCCCATTTGCCAGGTAGGCTGTCCGTTCTTTGTTTCGTTTTCCAATGACTCTCAGCTTGCCCTTTTTTAAATCAATGTCCTCCAGGTCGAGGGTGACAACCTCCGCACGGCGCAGTCCGGATGAATACATCAGGCTGATGATGGCGGCGTCTCGCAAACCAAGGGTGGGATTGTCATCATCTGAAAGACAGGCATCGATCAATCCCCGGATCTCCTCATTTTCGAGTTCACGACCTGTGGGCAAACGCTTTGCCGTGACGGATTGGACATCCGTTGCACGCTGGTACGCTTCTGCTGAAATCAACTGGTGCCGCCAGGCTTCTTTGATGACACGTCTTACAGCGCATAAGTATCGATTGACCGTTGAGGGGGCATATTTAGCATCCAACCAGGCTTTGATCGCATTTACTGTGCCATAATCCAATCTTTCCCATGGGAATACAAGGCTATCCGTAATTGCACCATTTGAAAGCGCATTTGCAATTTGATCGAGGGCAGTCTTCTGAACGCGACGGCTGTCCTTGCTTCCCAGGCTCGCCAAATACGAGACAACAGGATTTTTATTATGGGAACGCTGTACCTGTGTTTGCAATTGGTTTTGCTTTTTGCGATCTTCAGGTGAAATTATCTCATAAGACATATGGGAGCCATTTGTATTGAAGTTTTAATGCTTAGCTTGATGATATTTTATCAAATCAAGCAGCAACTAACACTCGATAAAGTATTAAATATGAAAGGGAGAGGTTTCCTATTTCCATCCAGTATTCTAATGCAGCATTTCAGTATGGTCTTTAAGATTACCTTGTAGATAGGCTTCAATCGCTTGATCAATATCCTCAATTTTAGTAACGAGAGGTTTTATGCCCACTGTTTCCATGCTTTGATAGGCGCCTCTTCCCATGCCACCACAAATCAAAGCACTGCAGTCACTAATGGTCTCAGCCATACGCGTATGTTTACTATGAGATGCGGAATCCATGCCGCTTCCCTCACTGGAGCGATAGTGACGTTGTTCTCGATGGGCAAATTCTGAATGTCCAAATTTTTCACGCATTTCGCGATTGATAACTTCTCCATTTTTAATCTCGATAATTTGGTAATAACGCGCCCGACCAAAATGACGGCTGATCGTTTTCCCGTCGTCTGTAATTACTGCAATTTTCATGAAAATCCTCCACGATACTAGAATTATTGATTTTTAATTCAATACAAAATGCTCATCAGGTTATCAAAGGCAATCAACCTGTAAACCACATATCCTATTTTACCTGATAACTTCGTAGCTGATAGCTCGTAGATCAAAGCTGAAAGGAGGGTAGATTGTAGCTATTTGCATGAAGGGTTAAGGATAAAATCAATACCTTTTCTTTAAGGTCTTGAATCTCCATGTCATAAATGGTGCGGTGAACCCTCGCGCCCTTTGGACTCAGGGCAGCCATTCTCAATACGGAAAGTCTGGACAGACCTGCTCTAAGCATTTGGTCAGTTGTGATAGCCGCAATTGTTTTAGGCTGATCCATGGCGGTTATCAATCTCGTTGATCGCTGTACTGCCTTTTCCTATTTTTATATTGGGAATGGTTGAATTGCTGATAAGTTCCTTGACATCAGTAAAAACTCAATCTATAATGGTTCCATAATGAAACCAAATAGGAGCTAATAATGACCACATTTACGGTGAAGAATATTCCAGATGACCTTTACGAAAAACTAAAGATAGCCGCGAAACTTAATCGGCGCAGTATCAACAGCGAGATCATCATTTGTATCGAAAAAACAGTTCAAAGCCAGGTAGTGGACCCTGCGTTGATGATCAAAAGGGCGCGGAAGCTTCGAACATATACCCAGACCTATCCCATAACCGAGGATGAATTGACGCAAGCTAAAACAATTGGGCGGCCATGATTGTTGTAGATACAAACATTATCGCTTATCTGTTTTTAGAAGGTTCAGGCAGTCAGTCTACGAAAGCAGAGCAATTGATTTTTAAGGATCCTGATTGGGCTGCGCCTATATTGTGGCGCAGTGAATTTCGCAATATCCTCGCGCACTATATTCGAAAAGAGCTGCTATCCCTGGTGCAATGCCAGGAGATTATGCGGGAAGCGATGACTTTAATGTCTGGCAGGGAGTATGAGGTTGCCTCATTTGAGGTATTGCGTCTGGTTGCTACCAGTACTTGTTCTGCCTACGACTGTGAATTTGTAGCCCTTGCAGAAGATCTTGGTACTCCCTTGGTGACAGCGGATCAAAAAATCCTGTCTGAATTTGGAAATCTCACCAAAGCGCTCAATGATTATCCTTGAGAAAAGATTTCGGTATCTCATCCAATTTAGGCAACGGCTGTCTACCAGGGTGATGGGCGTTAGAGAGGGGTCAGCAAGGGTTTTTCTTTTGGTATTGCCAACTTAGAGGACATCTTTTTATAGCAAATTATCAAAACAAGCCAACAACTTGACTTGTGGTTTGACAGGATTATTCTTTTGTTAATCCGAATTCCACGCTTTTGCGCTCGATGGCAAGAATGGTAGAAACAAAACCATATAACACAGGGGGTGTTAAGTCGGTATTAAGTCCGAAGATTCGAGGAGATCATTGGTAATTGAAGTTATTGAGATGTTCTTGGAGAATATGTCAGGCCATTTAAAAACAAGTATAATGAAAAACAATAACGATTACTCATTGGAGATATATGGTTCAAGAAAGAACACGAAAAATTGTAATCACTGGTGTATTGAGTGCGATTTCAATCTTTTTAGGTATGACAAGGTTGGGTTTTATCCCCTGGATTAGCGGTGCATCCCTCACCATCATGCAGGTACCTGTCATTATCGGGGCAGTACTGGAAGGTCCAATAGTGGGGTTTGTGATTGGCCTGGTTTTTGGAATTTTTAGCTTGATACAGGCTGCAGTTGCGCCCACAGGTCCTGCGGATGTTTGGTTTACCAACCCCTTATTATCGATCTTTCCAAGATTATTCATTGGCCCAGTATCCTGGTTGATTTATCGCGGTTTAAAACAATGGGAGATTCCAGCATTAATTACAGCCGGCGTTGGTGGTAGTCTGACGAATACATTTCTCGTTCTAGGGATGATTGGGGTTCTTGGGTTCCTTCCCTGGGCAGCAATCCCTCCGATTATTCTCGCGAATGGCGTTCCAGAAGCGATTGTTTCAGCGGTGCTGGTCGTTGCGGTCGTCAGTATTTGGAAGGGAATCGATAGAAAAGGGGATAAGACCGGCGCAACATTTTAAAAAATATAGCTTGAAAAAAGCATCAGACTGCTTAACAATAGGGTTGTCAAAATTAACAACCCATCTTCCCACGTATAGACTAGATTATGGAAGCTGCTGCGTTTCTGACCAGCATTAAAACCACGCGATTCCATGGCGACAGCCATAGTTTCGGCACGTTTCAGGCTGTTTACAATAAGCGGCACAATTAATGGGAGGACCCGCTTCGCCTGTTTGATCGGGTTAAAGCCCTTTTGTTCCCAATCAGCCCCGCGGGCAGCCTGCGCCTTGGCTGTCTTTTCAGCAATTTGTGCAATTAAAGGCAAATAACGCATGGCGATCTGGATAACCATTGTCAAATCATTGACCGGTAACCCAATACGGTCAAAGGGTTTTAATAAATGAAATAGGGCTGCGGTGACTTGAGACGTTGAAAGGCTCATTACAAAAGCGTTTAGCACAATGATCAAAACCAAAAACCTGAGAATTAAGTTTAATGCACTGAATAAGGCTTCCTGAGAAATGCCAATACCAAAGATTTTCCAATGATATGTCATGTTTTCTGCTGTTCGAAAGAAAATAATTTGTAAAATGGCTAAGATAATAATAAAGGGTAGGGCGCGTCTTATTCCTGCCCACGTGGATTTGATGGGTAAGTGAGCTAAAAAATAAAGGGAGGTGATAAAGAAAATTCCCAACAATAATCCCCACGTATTAGGCGTGAATATGACTGCGACAAAAATGATTACGAAGCTGATCAGTCGTGCTCGTGGATCTCTGGTATGAAACCATGAGTCTCTCGGGATATACTGACCAAGGCTTGTGCTGCCCAAGAACTCGAAACGACTGCTCATATCATCATTTCCTGCATAGCGGATGTTAATTGTTCAATACTTAAACATGAATTACATTCAATTGGCCAACCCTTCTCTTTTAATATCTGAACAATTTCTACAATTAAAGGAGCGGATAACCCAGATTCGTTTATTGTTTTTTTGTTAAAAAGTATGTCGTGGGTGGGGGACGTTTTCACAACTCTTCCGGATTTCATCACCGACAGCGCATTTGATATTTGGGCGATTTCATCAAGCCTGTGGCTTGCGATCAGGATAGTTTTTCCTTGTCTCTGTAATTGTTTGAATAAGGCTAAAAGTTCATAGCGAGATTTTGGATCCATGCCTGCAGTGGGTTCGTCAAATAATAAAATCTCCTGGTCAAGGATTAATGTTGAAGCCAGGGCAACCTTTCGTTTCTCGCCACCGCTCAGCGTTTCTAAACGCCTGTCCTTATATGCCTCAAAATCAAGGCCGACCAACGCCATTGCTTTATTGACACGCTCTCGGATGTTATCCAACTCAAATTGCTTGGGGCCAAAAGCGATCTCATCACCAACGAAAGCCTCAAAAAATTGTGCCTCTGGATTTTGAAAAACCAGGCCAACTTTTTTGACAATTTCACGTAAAGAGGTGGCTGGATCTTCAACGTCAAAGAATGCCACGCGAACCATTCCCTGTGACGGCCGTAATAAGCCATTGATGTGCATTAAAAGTGTGGATTTCCCTGAACCATTTGTCCCGACAATCCCCTGAATGGCGCCTTCTTGGACCTCTAGATCTGCGCCCTGAAGCGCTTTTTCAGAAAGAGGTGTGCCCGCCAGGTAGGTATAATGAACATTTTGCAAATTGATGATCATTTCCCCCGAAGGATCATCAGAAGAGGGTGGCTGAAAATCAGGTTTATTACCTTGATAGTCCGGTAAAACATCTAATAATGCATCCGGCGTGAATATATTCTCAGCGATGGGGAGCCCGATATCGCGTAGCGCTTGTGCATATGCAGCAGCCACGGGTATATTTAAGCCGATTTCGTATAGGATATTTCTTTGTTTAAACACATCTTCTCGACTACCCGTTAAAACAATCTTCCCGTCGTCAATGACAATGATTTTATCTGCTAAAAATGCCTCTTCCATATGCTGGGTGATATAAAGGATTGTCATGCCATCACGGCGAAGTTTCAAAACACGATCAAGGAAAGCATTTCTTGTCAATGGGTCTAACATGGATGTGGGTTCATCAAACAAAATGATCTTTGGATGACGAGCTAACACGCCAGCCAATGCCAATCCCTGGATTTGACCTCCCGATAGAAGGTGGGGGGGACGTTTTGCATCCGCCAGGAGACCTGCTTTTTCCAATTGTCCATATACTTCTTTTTGTATTTTTTCAGATGGTAAATTAAGATTCTCCAGGCCAAAAGCAACATCTTCCTCAACCGTTGATGCTACAATCTGATCTGATGGGTTTTGAAATACCATGCCAACAAGTGAACGCAATTTGGGATGATTTTCAAGATGTCTGGTATCCAAACCAGCAACCTCGACTTTTCCTCTGCTTGGGAACAATAAGCCGTTGATGTGTTTAATTAAAGTAGTTTTACCAGAGCCATTTCGCCCAATAATCGCAACAAATGACCCCTCTTCGATATCAAGATTGATATCTTGCAGGATATCTGGTTTATCAGAGGGGAAAGGTTTTGGGCGATAAGATAAATTATTAATAGAAATCAATTTTTTCACGGGCTAATCTTATCAGGAAATACTGAATTTTGGGCTGCATTGAAAACGTAATGGGCGTTAACCCATGATGACCAGCACATAATGCTCTGAAGAATCATTTAACAAAGGGACTTTCTTGTTCGGCAATATTTCGCCATCCAGCTTAATTTCTTTAACGCCTTTCTCAATATTCCCAGGATTTGTTACTTCAATTTGGAACACAGTTTTATCCTTTTTATAAGTTAATTTGAAGCCATCCCAATTATCTGGTATGCAAGGGTCGATAGTGAAATGATCCCCTTTGAGTTTGAAGCCTAAAATAGCCTCCATCCCGAGACGATATAACCATCCAGAAGAACCAGTGTACCACGTCCAACCGCCGCGCCCTACAAAGGGTGCGCGGGAATAAATATCTGCAGCTACCACGTAAGGCTCAACGCCATACCGGTTCGCATCCTCGATATTTAAGCTGTGGGTTAAGGGATTCAAGAATTTAAACTGCTGATAAGCCTGGTATCCCATACCAAGTTCTGTCAAAGCCCAAACTGCCCAAATCGCTCCATGGGTGTATTGGCCGCCGTTTTCCCGGATGCCAGGCGGGTAACCTTTGATATAGCCAGGATCATTTTTAGTTTTGTCAAAGGGCGGTGTAAATAGTTGGATTAACCGGCTTTCTTTTTGGATAAGGTGTTCATCGACGGAATGAATAGCCTTGAATTGCTTATCTTTAGGCGCACCCCCTGTGAGAATTGACCAGGATTGTGGCAAGGAATCGATTTTGCATTCCATATTTCGGTGAGATCCTAAAGGCGATCCATCGTCATAATAAGCTCTCAGGTACCAATTCCCATCCCATGCGACTTGATTGATGGTCGCTTTAAGTCTCTCAGCCCTTTGCTTGTGCTGCTCGGAGCGACCTTGGTCACCTTTGATCTCACACAAATATGCAAATCGTTTGTGGTTTTCATACAAGAACCAGGCGAGCCAAACACTTTCACCTTTACCGCCAATACCAACCCGGTTCATGCCGTCGTTCCAATCACCACCGCCCATCAAAGGCAAGCCATGAGGACCGCTTGTATCGGCGCGCGCCAGTGCCCGTCGACAGTGTTCGAACAAGCTAAATTGATCTTCGCTGGTTTCATAAAGACCGTATCGTTCGTGTTCATCCTTGCTCAATGGTTCCCCTAAAATGAAAGGAATTCCTTCGTCTAGGATAGAAATATCACCGGTTTTTTTAACATATTCTGTTGTTACAAAGACCAGCCACAGTAAATCATCGGTGATTTTGGTTCGGACTCCACGTCCGGAGGGCGGATGCCACCAATGCAGAACATCACCAGCATCAAATTGATGTCTGGCAGCGCGTAATATATGTTCCCGACTTTCTTGAGGATTTGCAATTAAAGCGGAGGTCACATCCTGTAATTGATCACGAAAACCGTACGCTCCGCTGGATTGGTAAAAACCAGACCGTCCCCAAATTCGGCAGCTGAGCGACTGATACAACAGCCACCGATTTAACATAATGTCCAGCATCGGATCCGGGCTAGATACTTGTAAGTTGTCTAAAAGGGACTCCCATTTTTCATTCGTCTTTTCTCTAGCTTGATGAATCTTCTCTTCTTTTCTGTACGTCCTTGCTAGATCCAGTGCTTTATCTTCTGTTTCTCCCTGACCCAAAATAAAGGTGATGTTTTTTTTCTCACCGGGACCAAAATTCAGATGGGACTGTAATGCTGCGCATGGATCAACGCCCGATTTGACCGTACCAGATAAACCGATACGCTTTAATCCATTTGGGTTTGATCGACTCCCGGGCATTCCTAAAAATTCCTGGCGGTCGGTTGTTAATCCATGAACGGTTTGGTCAGTCACAAGAAAAGCAGTATATTGGGCGTACTCTGTGCTGTAGGAATTACGGGCAGTTAATGCACCGCTTTCATTGTCGTATGAGGATAGGATGAAGTTTTTCGAATTTTCACGATTTGAACCTAACACCCATTCAACGTAGTAAGTTGCTGTTAATCGTCGATGTTTTTCTGCCTGATTGGTCAGCGTCAGTTCGATGAATTTGACAGGTGCCTTAGGGTCCACAAAGACCTTCATTTCCTGCTCGAAACCATGGTTGAAGGATTTGAAGCTCGTATAACCTTGACCGTGGGTGATCAGATAAGTCGCCCCTTTACCTGATGGGAAAGGGGTTGGAGACCAGACTCTCCCTGAAATTTCATCCCGTAGATACAAGCTTTCACCCGTTGTGTCCGTTACAGGATCGTTTGTCCATGGGGTGAGCCTGTTTTCGCCGCTGTTAACAGACCAAGTAAATCCGCCGCCAGATTCGGTGGCAAGGAAACCAAAATTTCGATTTGCGATAACATTGATCCAGGGTGCCGGTGTGTGCTGCCCAACTTCCTTCGACAATTTTGGATAGTTTTCCAAGTAAATCTGGTATTCTTCACCGTCTTCAGTAAATCCACCGATACCATTGTCAAACATCAAGTTTTCAGGTCTTTCAACGATTTGATCAATATTGAATTGTTCATCGCTGCCGGTTGGCATGAATAAGGGGAGGTGGGGTTCAATTTCATAAGCCCTTTTTAAATGGGCTTCAAGGTCTGCTGCTTTCAAATCGATAACGACATTGGCTGCTGTTTTCAATAAAATGACCGACTCTTTGTTCATTTGGCTTGCTGTCCGTACAAATATACCGCCCCGTAAATTGACCCATTCCTGCCCGCCCATCTTTGTAATAGCTTGATGAATTTTTTCGTTCAATTCATGAGCATAACCTGTATCTTTTGTATTTAAAAGGACCAAATCAAACAAGAATCCCAATTTTCGCCAGTAGGCATGCGCCAACAAACATTCTTGCAGCGCTTCAAGCTCTTCCTGGCGATCGATCATGACCAGCAGGATGGGATAGTCCCCTGAAATGCTAAAAGGCCACAGCCCTGATTGATCAAGAATATTTTTATTGAGGATGGAAGCCTCTGGACGTAAATGTGGGTTAGGATATATCAAATATGTTAGGAGTTTCTGATATTTTGATAGCTGATTGCTGTTGATATCCATCGATCTCAAAAGTTTTTCGCTGTATGACTCTGATGATGAGAATGCGTTCTCAACAATGATTGGGTTCTGGTAACTCTTGGCAAGTGTTTTTGTGCCTTCAATATTTTCTGCTGCTAATGTTAAGAAATGAAGGTGAATAGTTTCATTTGGTTTTAATGCCAACCGCTTACCCAATGAGAAAATGGGGTCAAGGGTAATCCCGATGTTTTCGTTTAATGGTGATGCGCTTCTTAAGGCAACGGGGTCTGAGATGTCATGCCCTCGTCCAATAAATTTTTTGCGATCTGTTTCATATTCAATATCGCCATTGCTTTTACCAATGAGTAAGTGCGCCATCCCGAGAGATTCTTCTTCTGAGGAACGCTTTCTCCTCTGGAAGTGGAGCATATTAAACTCAGGATGATAACTGCTTTCAATAAACATTTTGTTAAATGCCGGGTGCTGCAGATCCGTCACATGTGGGGCTAACGCGACCTCACCATAACTGATGAGACGAATTCTTCGCTTCTTGTTGGATTGATTTGTGATTGAAATCTTTTGAACACAAACGTCGTCCTTCGGTGTTATCGTGGTTTGTAAATTTACACGAAGATCATTGGTCAATCGGCGAATTTCAGTCATATGCGGCCCATAAATCACGCGATACTCCTGCGATTCTGCCTCAATGGGCGCACGACCGATTGACCAGGTCATATCCATGTCCAAATCCTGAATAAAATACCACAATCCCCAGGGATCAAGCTCGGCATCATTTCGCCAGCGGGTGAGCGCGATATCTTTCCATTCAAGATATCCGCTGCCCGATTCTGTCATCATCATTCGCAAATTGCCATTAGAGATCACATTTACATTTTTATAAGGGCGTTCTGTATTGATCTGCCAGGGGACGACCATCACACCGGTTAAATCTTTGCCTCGGGTTGTGATTTGCAGTTGATCGGGTTTATCAATAGGTTTTGTCTGTGGTATTTGCTCCTGTAAGAGCAATTCAGCACTTTTAATCCGGGGATCTTTGTGAATTCGATCAATAATACTTTTTGAAGCCAGGAAATTTGATAAAGCCACCATAATCATCCCTTGGTGATGAGCCATGTAGGATTTAATAACAGCCTTATCTTTCCCGATAGGTAGTCGTGAACGCGTGTAATCAATCGATTCGTAAAAACCAAAATGGCCCATTGCATTTTGTTCTTCAAGGTGTGCCACATTATCCAGTACTGCATGAGGATCAATACCAACAGCCATTAATGAAGCGTAAGGTGCAATTACCAAATCCCTTTCTAATCCTCGCTTGCGGCCCAAATTTGGAACCCCAAATCCCTTGTATTGATAGTTCTCTGCCTGGTCAAATCGATAATAACTGGATTCGGATATTCCCCATGGTACTTTCTTTTGCTTTCCATAATTGATTTGTGCTCTAACCACACCTTTGCTGGTTTGCTCTAACAAGGTTTCAGGATATGTTTTTGTGAAGAGGTTTGGCATTAGGTATTCAAACATACTGCCATTCCAGGACATCAAAGTTGGGATGCCGTCAACGGAGGTGAAGGGTCTGCTCATATGAAGCCAGTGTGAGCGCGGCACTTGATTTTGCGCAATGGCGTAAAGGCTGGCAGTACGTGCTTCAGATGATAATAAGTCATAGTGATTTTTATCCAGACGACCAGATCCGACCTGGTAACCAAGATAAAACACCTCTCTGTTATTATCAAACAGAAAATCGAATTCCATTCTTTCCAGGTAAAAGGCAATTTTTTCCTGCAAATTCTTGATAAGGTCTAAGGTCTCCTGTGTATTTACTCTCGACTCTTTCATGTTATCAATAAACTCATATACCCATTTTGCTGCTTCCTGTTTCTGAATAGAATCAAATTCAGAAAAGATTTCGTTTTCTTCTAGCGGAAGATGGTTTGTGAGTGCAGTGATTGTTTTTTCACATAATGAAGGAATTTTTGAAAGACTTGTTTGTAAAGCGCGATCCTCAATCCAGATCATAAAAATATCAAGCCACGCTTTGTCCTCAATGTTATCCAGGAATTTTGGTCGTTTTTGCCATGTCTCTAACCAGGGCGCAAGTAAATTAATCTGGCTGCGCATATTGACAAGGTGTTGGTAATTTACATTGGACCAATAACGCAGGTCTTTCATTACCTCTCCATCAATCATGTCCTCGATAAGGCTGATCTCTTTGAGAAGTAAATTCATCGGCTCTGTCAGGCGTTTCTCAAAATTATCCAATAAATCCATTTGACGTGAATCTGTTAACGACTCTTCATTAATATCACTTTGAATTTTTCGACAATGTGAAAGCAAGGATTCGACTGTATCCCGTAGATCTGGCTCAACAATCGAATTAACGACCGAGCAAAAGACGTCCAGACCATCAAAAGCGCCCTGGAACAAGTTTTTGTGACTGATATGATGATCTGGTAAATCTGTCAATGTTTGATATAAACCAATTAAGCTGATCGCATAATTGCCACTATCAACTGTTGACACATATCTTGGTGAAAGTGTTTCAAGTGTAACGGTGTCGTACCAGTTAAGAAGGTGACCCCGATATTTCTCAAGTTCATCCAATGTTTCGAAGGTATAAATCATCCTGTAAACAAAATCTAGGCTTGCAATGTAACCCAAATCATAAGCTGAGCACGTTGAGAGCATCATCAAACCGATGTTTGTCGGTGAAGTCCGATGCGCAATCATTCCTTTTGGGTCTTCTTGGAAATGATCTGGCGGCAGCCATTGATCTTCAGGGGCGATAAAACGCTCGAAATATAACCAGGTTTTGCGCGCGACCATCCGCAATTTACGAATTTCATCCTTATCCAACGGCTCTATTTTATTTGTGTCTTTTTCCAAGCTAATCCAATATGCAACTTGCGGCGAGAAAAACCACAAGATTATAATCGGGAGACAGGCGAACAAACACGCCGGATGGATCAGATAAATAAGCAAACCAATTGTTAGGCTAAGTAAGGGCGCGCCAATCATTCGCTGCCAAATAATTGAAATTTTATGTTGTCGCCCAAACATACGGATTGTGTGAGCGGATGTCTGCCATTGAAGTAAACGCTTATGACTGATAAATACCCTTGTAAGCGTTGTGAAAATTGCATCTAACATAATAATTGATTCATAGGGCAAAAAGATAAGCCACAAAACCCATCGATAAAAGGCTGTTTTGACATTTCCTAATAGATTTACCTGCGCGCCAGTTAAGAATCTTGACGAGAGAGAAGTTACAATGTTATTTAATAAAGGGAAAGCTGAGACGATTAAAATCAATGAGGTCCATAACCAACCTTGACCTTGAAGAAAGAACCATCCTATCAACAATAGGAGCATTGTCATAGAAGAAAAGAGACTGCGTCGCAAATTGTCAAATATTTTCCATAAATCGATGATGGAAAAAGGATTTGGGCTTAAACTTCCATCTCGTGTTGGGACTTTTGGGAAAAGCCATGGAAGTAATTGCCAGTCTCCTCTCACCCAGCGGTGCATACGTTGAACCTGGCTGGCGTAATTTGGCGGATATTCTTCAAAAAAGACAATATCAGAAACCAATCCAGCTCTGCCTTGGATGCCTTCAAATAAATCGTGGCTTAATAACGCATTGTCCGGCACTTTTCCTTCGAGGCTTCGTTGGAAGGCTTCAACATCGTAGATGCCTTTTCCAACATAAATGCCCTCACCAAATAAGTCCATATAGACATTCGAAACCGCACGTGTGTATAAATCCAACCCTAAATCCCCTGCAAATACACGTGTGAATAAGGATCTGTTGACGGAGGTGGGTTTGACTTCTGTTCGCGGCTGCAAAATAGTGTAACCACTAATGACTTGCCCTGTTTCCTCGTCAAATTCTGGGCGATTTAAGGGGTGGGCTAAAGTAGCAATCAGGTCTTTTACGCTGTCACGCGGCAACACAGTGTCCGCATCGACTGTAATCACAAAAGCCGTATCCTCCAAAAACTTTGGATCACCTATAATTGTATCGAAGCTCTCTTTAAATCCTTCCTGTAAATACCGGTTGAAATCAGCCAGCTTTCCACGTTTTCTCTCCCATCCAATCCATAAATCCTCTTGTGCATTCCACT
>JAXHUT010000291.1:0-3146 GCA_034189405.1 Chloroflexota bacterium | reverse complement strand
TATGATCTTGGCGACCTGCCCCGATGCCTGAAGATAAAGTTTGCCCCGCTTGAAATATGTACTATCCTGTTTGTCATACGGCGGATTTATACCAAATGTAATTTGTCTGCCTTTGACCTCTGGGAATAATTCCCTGATGCGGGGGTCATCACGATTTAAGACAGCAACGTCCTCAATATCCTGGTGGGTCAAAATGTTTGACTTCGCTGAGACATATCTGGACATTGACTCATGCCGATCGAGGTGGTTCGGTGTCAGGTTCAGGATAGCGGCTATCGTAGGAGAAACGGTCATAATTTCCAATTGGAAACTGGATAATTCCATAACAGCGATATCATTTTCTTTCATTTGGTGGCTATCCTGAATCAGCGGGTTGCCAATGTTGCCGCCCACCCAAACATGGTTGTCGGGTTTTCTGTATTTGAAATGGTGTTTTGCGATTTCACCAACGAGAGCTGTTGTGGTGGTCTT
Organism: Chloroflexota bacterium; assembly: GCA_034189405.1. GTDB lineage: Bacteria > Chloroflexota > Anaerolineae > Anaerolineales > Anaerolineaceae > Brevifilum. Next base: position 2,675 of record JAXHUT010000291.1, on the reverse strand, counting down.
CCCCGAAGACCCGGTAATCCCGATCACGGGGCAGGGGGCTGCTTCTAAGAAAATCTGTGAATCATTGGATAGCGGAATATTGCGTTGAATTGCTGCCTGAACAAGCGGTAGGTCCAGCGGAATTCCTCCCGATAGGCAAACCATATCCACGCCATCAAGAATTGTTGTGGGGTGGGATCCGGTCACCCAGCTTATTCCCAACCCGGCAAGCGCCTGGCGAGATGATTCCAAATCCTCATCAGGACGTCGGTCATTGAGAATGACCTTTGCGCCTTTGTCAGCCAAGTAGCGCGAGAGTGCAATACCCTGGCGGGCAGCGCCGATCATGAGGACTGTTTTGCCTTCCCAAAGTACCATGATTTACTCCACTAAAACCAATGCCATACCAAGCATAGTGAACACCAAACTTACCAACCAGAATCGTTGAACAACCTGTGTTTCACTCCAACCAATCAGTTCAAAATGATGATGAAGGGGTGCCATTCTAAAAAACCGCTTGCCGCCCGTCGCTTTAAAGTACAACACCTGGATGACGACGCTTAATGCCTCACTGAAGGGTATGACGGCAAGTAATGGGATAAGCAACCATTGGCCGGTCATCAATGCCACAACGCCCAAAGTTGCACCAAGTGCAAGAGAACCGGTATCACCCATGAATAAACTTGCGGGATGAACATTGAACCATAAAAACCCAAACAAGGCACCAACCAGCGTAAAGCAAAATCTTGCCAGGTAAACCTGCCCTTGAAGAATGGCAACAAAGCCAAAAGCCACAAAGGCTGTAGCTGCGATCAAGCCAGCCAACCCGTCTAAACCATCTGTAAAATTAACGGCGTTAGACATGCCGACGATGATAAAAACAGCAATCGGGATATAAAATGCGCCGAGATCGATGACTTCCTTTGACGTGAACCAATAGAGTTGAGGTACCTCGAGAATATCTCGCAAGGCGATGGCAATTCCGATTGCGAAAATGATCTGAATCGCAAACTTGGTGGCAGCTCGCATCCCAAGCCCGCGCCGAGGACCCCTAATGCCTTCCCAGTCATCAATCATGCCTAACAATGCATAAGCCCACATCGTCATCAAGGGTAACAGGACTGAACGCCCCAAAAGATTGAATCCGAAGATAGAGACAGCGTTGAAAAGGACCGTCAAAATGGTGACCGGGATCAGGATCATGAAGCCGCCCATGGTGGGTGTTCCCATCTTTACCGTATGCTGGTCTGGGCCGTCATCACGAACGATTTTCCCAATTCGCCATGCGTTTAAAATACGAATCAAGGGATCACCCCAAATTATTGTCATAATAAAACTCAAGCCGCTGAGGGCAATGGCAACAGATGTGTTTTCCATTAGCTTTTTCCTCCCAGCGTCGCTGCGATTTGGTCCATGTGCATGCTGTTTGAACCCTTAATAAGAACGACATCCCCCGTTTGGATAATTTGCTCAGCGGTATCTTTGGCTTCAATTGCTGTTGGATACCAGTGGATGTGTTTTTCAGGGAAGCCAGTTTCAATCGCTGATTCTGCAATGGTTCTGGATCGTTCGCCAACCAGAATTAGAATATCAGCAATTTTCGCAGCAAATATTCCGACATTTGCATGCCCGGATCTTTCATAAGACCCAAGTTCAAGCATATCCCCCAAGATTGCAATCCTGCGTCCCTCAAGATTTCCTAGTAATTTCAGGGCAGCTGTGGTTGAGGCTGGTGAAGCGTTGTAGGTGTCATCCAGGATAACTGCACCATTCGGTGATGTGAATTGTCGCATTCTCAAGTTAATATGGCTGGCGGCAATACCTGCTTTAATTGCTTCCCACTCAAGCCCTTCTTTCAGGGCAACAGCAGCCGCCCGCAAGATCGTATATGCGGAAAATTCACCCAGTAATGGCGAATGAACACGATGGGCTTCTCCATGGAACACAAGGTCTAAAGACAAACCTTGCAGCCCATGAGGTTCAATATTGGCGGCTGTGAGGTCTGCTTCTTGCTCGATGCCGTAGGTGAAAATGTCAGCATAGGTTTTGCCAGCCATCGCGCTTACATAAGAATCATCCATATTGAGGACGGCAACGCCTTCTGGGCCGGGGGGCAGCATTTCAACCAGCTCGGCTTTTCCTTTGGCGATTGTTTCCTGAGAGCCAGCACGCTCAGCATGCACTGTGCCGATGTTTGTCAGGACCCCAAGCTGTGGTTTGGCAATTTCACACAGGGTGCGAATTTCACCCGGGACATAAAAACCCATTTCGAGGACAGCATATTCATGGCTCTCTTCAAGTTCCAGCAAAGTTAATGGCAGACCAATTTCATTGTTGCGGTTGCCAGGGTTTTTTAAGACGTTGAATTTTTGTGAAAGTAGGGAAGCTGTTAATTCCTTGGTGGTTGTTTTCCCAACACTTCCCGTTATACCAATTGTGCAAACAGGGTGTTTCACTCGCCAGTACGCTGCAATCGTTTGCAATGCTTTAAGGGGTTCTTCTACGATTAAACAAAGTGGTCGTTCAAGGTTGATTTGCTCAGGGTTAATAGATTTTTGGCGGAGGTCAAGTGTTTGCAGTTGATCGGGCATGGGTTTATTAACAAAAGCCAAAACAGCCCCATTCTCGAAAGCGTTCTGTACGTAGTCATGACCATCGCTTTGTTTGCCCGGCAGTGCAATGAACAAACTGCCCTG
>JAXHUT010000290.1:0-2033 GCA_034189405.1 Chloroflexota bacterium | reverse complement strand
TGTTCTTTTAGGTGAACCTCTACCAGAAGGCGATCCCGCCGTTGTTCGCAAGGCTGTGGACGAATTCGAAGCATTGGACCGAGACGAGCGTTATGCCTGGTTCCGTAAAGAAGCAGAACGATGCATAAGATGTTACGCCTGCAGAGAAGCCTGCCCAATGTGCTATTGCACAGAATGCTTTGTCGATCATGCCACCCCGCGATGGACTGAAAGTGATGTGTCTCAAGCGGGTACACAAGCCTGGCATATCATTCGAGCTTTCCACCAGGCTGGCCGCTGCACGAGCTGCGGCGCTTGTGAACGAGCTTGCCCGATGGATATCAAAATGACATATCTCACAGACAAGCTCAATAAAGACATGCTTGAGGTTTACCAGTTTGAAGCAGGGATGGACGATGAAACACAACCACCCTTTGCTACTTTTAACCTTGACGATAAAAAACGCTTTGTAATTTGAGGAATGACCCAATTATGATGTATATTCTTGAAAAGAAAAACTTAGACCAAACCCTGTCCGGCTGGTCTGCAAAATATGAAGTATACGCGCCGCAAAAAGCTGAGGGTTTTTCCCAATTCCTTCCAATAAGCGAATCCAGTGAACTTGCATTAAACGAGCCTCATAACACACGCTACCCCCCGAAATCCCTCTTCCTCCCCCAATCGGAGGTCATGCTTAAATATAACAACCGGCTGAATAAATTTGAAGAGCTAAGCGTTCTACCTGAACAACGAATCATTTTTGGAATACGACCTTGTGACGCCAGTGCAATCACCTTGCTGGATACCGTTTTTGACACAGAAGAAGACCGTGATCCCTATTGGACTGCGAGACTCGAGAACACCACCCTGGTTGGATTAGGTTGCAGTGAACCACCTTCAACTTGCTTTTGTACGACAGTTGGTTATGGCCCATTCAATCACGATGGTCTCGATGCCCTTATGACAGAACTTGATGATGTATATGTGATCGAGGTCCTTTCTGATAAAGGTAAAAAATTATTTTCAAAATTTCCAATCGCGACTGCAGAACAAGAACAAATTGTGTTGAAGATCCAGCAGAAGGCTGAGGACTATATGAGCCCAGCCTTTGAAACGGAAGGTCTCAAACAGACATTAGACCATCTTTTTGAATCGGATTACTGGTCAGAAATTGCCGAATCTTGTCTAGGATGCGGCGTTTGCACTTTCCTTTGCCCAACCTGTTTTTGCTTCGATATCGTTGATGAGGTACAAAGAAACGAGCGCGTTCGCAATTGGGATACCTGCATGTTCAGAATTTACTCACAGGAAGCTTCCGGACATAATCCCCGTCCCACACGTGCAGAAAGAACACGCCAACGCTTGATGCATAAATACAGTTACTGGATTGATCACATCGATAAAATTGGTTGTACAGGATGCGGACGCTGCGTTCGATACTGTCCGGTAGGTTTAGACATTCGTGCAATGCTCAGGGCTGCCAGCAATTTTGAAAGCGAGGTCATCAATGTCGGATAACGGGCATAATCCTTACAATCCTATACCAATGCACATCGTGCGGGCATATTATGAATCAAACGATCACTCTCTGAAAACGTTTGAACTGGTCTTTGATAACCAAAAGGATTGTGATCAATTCTTTAAAAAATTCAATCCAGGTCAGTTTTGTCAATTGTCCATTTTTGGAAAGGGTGAGGCACCTTTCGGGATTGCTTCTGCAGCCTGGGAAGGTGAATTTGTCAGATTTACAGTTCAAAAGATGGGATCCTTCACCAAATACATCCATACACTCAATGCCGGTGAGCCGATTGGCATGCGCGGTCCCTTAGGGAATGGTTTCCCCCTTGAGGATTGGAAAGGCAAGAATATCGTCATTATCGGTGGGGGTTGTGCTTTCTCAACACTTTATGCCTTAACCAAACACGTCCACCATCCAAAACACCGTCCTGATTTTAAAGAATTAATCGTGGTGTATGGTGCGCGAACCTCCGGATTGTGCATGTACAAACACGATATCGAGACCTGGTACCAAAGAAGTGACATGGAAATTCATC
>JAXHUT010000029.1:0-7863 GCA_034189405.1 Chloroflexota bacterium | reverse complement strand
CCTGGTTTTCCAGGGCAGCTTGCGTCATTTGCAGGGCGACGATGGTTTGTTGTACGCTGATTTCATCGCTTTCATCACTGCGCCCAAAATCTAAGTTGCAAGCCAAGGTGGCAAACAGAAGGGTGAATAAAGTACACAGCACAATCCACTTGGATGGCGGTTGATTTTTCATGATCTTTTCCAAAGAAAATGAGAATAAAACTAATTTGCTTTTATTTTATCTTGATTTCTAGAATATTTTATGTAGAGTTTTAGAAGGATATAATTCCTCTATCAACGTAGTCCAAATCTTTGCTAAAATAAATCATCGTTAATTATTTGCTGATGATATACCTGAGAGGAGATAACCGATGGAAAAGGTTCACCTGGGACAAGGCCAATGGCAATTAAGAGCAGCAGGGACTGAAGAATGGATCCCGATTGATGTTCCGGGTGAGGTCCACCTGGCTTTAATGCGTGCGGGGAAAATCCCTGATCCTTTTGTGGAAGAAAATGAGCTGGCTGTTCAATGGGTCGCAGAAACGGATTGGGAATTTGAGGGTGTCATTCAGGCACCCGAAGAATTATTAAATCAAGAGAAGATCTGGTTGCGTTTTGAGGGTTTGGATACATTGGCAGAAGTTTGGTTGAACGGTAAAATCCTTGGGGAAGTGAATAACGCTTTTCGGTCCTATGAATGGGAGGTCAAAGAACTTTTAGAGGGTGAAAGAAACCAGCTTCGAATCCTGTTCCGCTCTCCTGTCAAATATGTTGGGGCACTTCAAAAGAAAGAACCGCTTTTTTCTCCTGACCAATCAATCCAGGGAGGTCCATATTTGCGAAAAGCGCCCTGTCAGTGGGGATGGGATTGGGGACCACAGCTTCCGCCTATTGGGATATGGAAGGATGCGTATTTTGTAGGGTATTCAGGGGCAAAATTTGAATCCCTTCAAATTCAGCAAAAGCATTTATTTGACGGTAGTGTAGAGGTTACTGCTGACGCACGACTAATGCAGTGGACTAAAAAACATCTTCAAATGTGTATGACTCTTCAGGATCCCAAGGGGCATATCTTTGCAACTACCTGCAAATTCCTGGATGGTAACGCGAGAGCGACGATCGAAATTCCTGACCCTGTTTTGTGGTGGCCAAATGGTTATGGACAGCAAGCGCTTTATGAAGCACAAATTTCACTGGCTACTGAAGATGAAGTACTCCTAGATAAGCGTTATTTTCAGCTTGGCCTTCGGAAGCTGGAATTAAAGCAAGAAAAGGATGAATTTGGTGAAAGTTTTACATTCGTTGTGAATGATGTGCCCATATTTGCCAAGGGAGCTAACTGGATACCTGCTGATACATTTCCAACACGAATCACCCGAAAGGACCTGGATCGACTGCTCGGGGATGCTGTAAGGGCAAATCACAACATGATCCGGGTATGGGGCGGCGGATTTTATGAGAGCGAGGATTTCTATGACTTGTGTGACCAGTATGGCTTACTGGTATGGCAGGATTTTGCTTTTGCCTGCAGTGTTTATCCGCTGAATGACCCTGAGTTCCTGGAAAATGTTCATCAGGAAGTCATAGATAATGTCAGCCGGATTCGACATCGAGCAAGCCTGGCTTTATGGTGTGGTAATAATGAAATGGATATGGGTTGGGAAATATGGGGCTGGGAAGCAAAAGAAATGCAGGAATTTCTGGCACCCTACAAAACTTTCTTTTATGAGACTTTACCTGGCTGGTTGAAAGCGCTTGATCCAGATACAGCTTACTGGTACAGCTCACCTTCTTCGGGAACACCCTTCGAAAACAGCAACAGCAATGAGATTGGAGACGCCCATTACTGGGACGTTTGGCATGGTGGAAAACCCTTCAGTGCGTATCGAGAACAATACCCGCGCTTTATGAGTGAATTTGGTTTTCAATCCCTACCGCCATTAAAAACCATCAAGACCTACGCGGATGAAGACCACTGGAACCTGACCGATTACCTGATAGAGCATCACCAACGAAGCCATTATGCCAGCGCCATGTTTATGGCTCAGATGGCCCTTCATTTTATGATGCCAGTGGACTTTCCGTCACTGGTTTATTTGACGATGGTATTACAGGCAGAGGGCATTCGCTACGGTGTGGAACACTGGCGTCGCAATCGCCATCGGGTCAGTGGAACGCTCTACTGGCAGTTAAATGATTGCTGGCCAGTGGCATCCTGGTCAAGCCTGGATTATTTTGGCCGTTGGAAAGCACTTCACTATGAAAGCCGGCGATTTTATACCCCTTTGCTGCTGTCTATTGAAGATGATCAGCAAAATGCCGGTATGAAACTGTATATCACCAGTGATTTGCAAAACAGTTGGGATGGGAAAGTGCTTTGGCGGTTAATGCGCCTGGATGGCGAGGTGTTGGATTCAGGTGAGCTTGATGTCTTTGCCGAGCCTTTATCCTCAGCGATGGTATTCGAAAAAACTTTTGGTGACCTGACATTGCAAGAACGGCGTGAGACCGTGTTTGTTGCTCAGCTCATCCAGGAGGAGCAGATCCAGGCAACTCAGCTGGCAACTTTTGTGCCCAATAAGCATTTACAGCCTGTTAATCCCCAGCTTAAAGCCTATTTACGGCAGGTCGAACAGGGCGAATGCGTCGTTGAGGTGGAGGCGGGTTACCTGGCTCGATTTGTTGAGTTGTCAATAGATGATGCTGATGTGATCTTTAGTGATAATTATTTTGATGTCCTGCCGGGTGAAACGGTTCAGGTCACTTGCCGCATACCAGAAGGATGGTCGATTGATGATATGGCACGCTCGCTGACCGTATTTTCGCTTTATGACAGTTTTGCGGGATGATATTATTTTTATATTCTGAGAAAAAAGAATTAGTAAATTTAAGGAGTAACTTATGAGTGATTTTATCCACCATCCCATTTTTGTGTGCGGACATCCAAAAGCTGGTACAAGTTTGATAACAGCGCTTTTTGATGGTCATCCAAATATCCTTGTTTACCCTGAAGAAACGCTTTTCTTTCGGCGTTTTTTACCCGCTATCCGGGGAAAAACATGTAAACAACAAATTGATCTTGCGAAAAAATTATTAATTCAGATGTTTGAATGGAACCAGGAAAATCCTCCTGAGCATCAAAAAAATTATCCGGATCGTGATTATTCCCATATTTCTTTTGAAGAAGTATCCAGGTTGTTGGTAGAATTCTTACCATCTCAAAATCTTGAGACTTACGAGTTTCTCAACGCTTCTGTCCTGGCATTTGGTCATGCAGCGAATTTATTAGACCCTAATCAACAATACTGGTTAGAGAAGACTCCATATAACGAGCTATACACTGATAAGATTTTTAATTGGTGGCCAGAAGCGAAATGTATTCACATTATTAGAGATCCACGAGACAATTTTGTTTCCTATCAACGCAAACATCCTGATTGGACAGCAAAAATTTTTATAAATAATTGGGTGCGCTCCAGTCGAGTAGGACTTAAAAATCTGGAAAAATTTGGTGGGGAAAAATATTACCTGGTTCGTTTTGAAGACTTATTGACAAATCCAGAGGAAATAACTGGAAAGATAGCACAATTCTTAAGAATTACCTGGGACCAATCCTTATTAACACCGACCCGAGTTGGTGATGGATGGCAAGGTAATTCGATGTTTGCGGAAAAATTCCACTCAATCAGCACTGCACCAATCGGACGCTGGAAAGAACATCTGGACTTTTTTGAGCTGGAACTTATCCAATCTATCAGTGAAAATATTATGCGGGCTTTTGAATATGACGCTGTGCATATAGAAAATAAAGATCTGAGTTGGACACAGCGAATAATATTATGGCGCGAGAAGTTTTTAAGTAAGCTAAAACGTTTTTGATCAACATAGATATTGATATGGCTTTGGATTGACAAACACTCTAAATGAAAAATTAATCAATGAGTAAGAGCACTGGGTTATTCAATAAAATATAGATTTCTAAAACCGGAGACAATTTGGCATTAAAGAATTTTAACTTAGAGGGTATTGAAAATTGTTATAAAAAGGATTCTCCTGGAGCGATGCAGAACACCTTCAGGTGGAGGGGGAAGTTGTCAGTTGCAAGCTGACTGATGAGGGAGAAGACTTGCATTAACTCCTAAGCCATTAACTTTATAATCATCGAGAAAGTTTTCCCAAAAGGGTGTTCTCTGTTTTTCAACACTCCTCCTTAACTATTTTCCATTTTGAATAAGCATATGTTACAATAAGATGTTTTTGATAAAAAGAAAGGAAAAAGTTAACAAAATGACTCAGGAAACCTGCACATTAATCACTCCTTACGGCGGCAAGCTGGTTGATTTATTGATCAAAGGAGATGAACGCGAAGATTTACTTAAGAAAGCCAGTACTTACCCGACGATTCAAATGACACCACGCCAAACCCATGATATGGAGTTGCTGGCTGTTGGGGCTTTTTCGCCTCTGGATCGCTTTATGGGACAGGCTGATTATCAATCGGTGCTGGATGAGATGGCACTGGTCGATGGAACCGTTTGGCCGATCCCGATTACATTGACGATCGATAAGGAGGAGCTTCCTGATCAGGCAGATTGGGTAATATTGCGAGATGTTCACAATCAAATCATGGCGGTGATGCAGCTTGAAGAGGTATTTCGCTTCAATTGGAAGGAAGAAGCGCAAAAAGTTTACGGTACCATGGATATCAAACATCCCATCGTTTCCGAAATGGCAGGATGGGGTGATCTATGCATTTCTGGTGAATTATTTGTTTTGAATTTGCCCGCTTATGACGACTTTGTCGAATTACGTCTCAGTCCTGCTGAGACCCGGGCAAAACTCGAAGCACTAGGGAATAAAAACGTGGTTGCCTTTCAAACGCGTAATCCCATGCATCGTGTGCATGAAGAACTGACCAAAAGAGCCAGTAAGCAAATTGGGGGTAGTTTGCTGATCCATCCCGTTGTCGGGATGACCAAACCCGGAGATGTTGATCATTATACACGCGTCCGGATTTATAAAGCGCTGGTTGAAAATTATTATGATAACAATACCCTGTTAAGTTTGTTACCCCTGGCGATGCGGATGGGCGGCCCTCGTGAAGCCGTTTGGCATGCCATTATCCGCCGTAACTATGGCGCGAATCATTTCATCGTCGGTCGGGATCATGCTGGTCCGGGGAATGACAGCATGGGTAAGCCTTTTTACGGTCCCTATGATGCGCAAGAAATGTTGATTCAAGTAGAAAAACAAGTGGGTGTGAAGATGGTCCCATTTGAATTAGTGGTGTATCTGCCCGATGAAGATCGTTACGTCCTGGCGTCAAATGTGCCAGAAGGTGCAAAGGTATCTACCATATCGGGGACACAGGTGCGGGAAGATTACCTCGCAAAAGGACTTCCCCTTCCAGATTGGTTTACACGCCCTGAATCAGCCCAGATCTTGCTTGAAGCATACCCCCCGCGACATAAACAGGGTTTCTGTATCTGGTTCACTGGCTTGAGCGGTGCCGGGAAATCGACCATCGCCAAGCACCTGACGAACATGCTTCAGGAATATGGGCGCAACCCAACCGTGTTGGATGGTGATGTGGTACGTACACATCTTTCTAAAGGTTTGGGTTTTAGCAAGGAAGACCGGGACACCAATATTTTGCGAATCAGCTTTGTTGCCGGTGAGATTGTCAGGCATACCGGGACAGTGGTATGTGCGGCAATCAGCCCTTATCGACAGGCGCGTCGAGAAGCGCGCAAGATGGTGCCAGAGGGTCATTTTGTTGAGGTCTTTGTGGATACGCCCCTTGAGGTTTGTGAAAAGCGTGACATCAAAGGGCTTTATGCCCGAGCACGCGCAGGGGAGATCAAGAACTTCACCGGTATTGATGATCCTTATGAGGAACCGATTGAACCGGAGGTCCATGTTAAGACGGTTGGTAAATCCCCTAAAGATAATGCTCGGGAGATTGTGGATTATCTGATCAATATTGGCTATTTACAGGAATTCAATAATCACAACGGGAATCACAAGTCATAGTGAATTTTCAATGGTACATTGTGAATAACCTGAGACAATTCTGAGTTTCGAGTAGGGTTCTAGATCAACATTAAATATAATTGTGGAGGCTGCTCTCGATTTAAATCAGCAGCCTCTTTTTTGTTCCAAAGCCATTAACCTTTATAAGTGGTGAACTTTCAAATCTGCAAATTAAAATCTTTGAACTTTTAACTATTCTCTTCAACCGCAAGAAATCTTTCGCTTTGATCCGGATTGTTTTTCAAGCCAGCTTCGATGATGTCCATTAAGTTGCTCAGCAATTGTTGGATTTGTGAATCATCATTGATATCATGATAGTTCAAGTTGTTTTCTGTTAAATTCAGCCGGTTGATGAAATATTTACCAAGCTGATAATAGATCACTTCTAAAGCGAAGGCTGCCAAATCGGTATCAATCCACACCGCAACATCCCCACGGACAAGTCCTTGCGTTAATAGTTGTTTAAAAAATTGTGTTGTCCCTCGGCGCTGCAATTCTTCTTTCATCTTTGGAAAAGGGATTTCTTCAATAAATGCTCGATAAGCAATTTTGGAAAGGCGCGGCTTGTGGACCTCAAAATAAACTGCTGACAATAAATGCAAGCGTAAATAATCAAATAAACTCGCTTCTTTATCGGGTACAGGCAGCTTTTTTAAGATATTGAATCTTTCTTCCGTACTAAACTCGATTAAATATCGATATAGGTCTTTTTTGTTTGTAAAATACTGGTAAAAACTGCCTTTAGCAATTTTAGCTTTGCGAACAATTCTTGAGATCGAAGCCGCGTTGTAAGCATTTTCAGCAAATTCTGTGATAGCAATATCGAGAATTTTTTCTCTTTTCTCATTTGGAAGATTAAAAAAGGTTTTTTTGGGCATTGTGTATTTCCTGCTTTATTTGTTTGGAATTTTTTAGAAGATCCATTCTGCACCCCAGTATTGTAACCGACTTATCAGCTTCAGATGGGAAATGGTTCTCAAATGCCAATTTTACAGAGAATTTCATGTAAAATTAGGTGAGCTTTACTCTTTGATCTATACGCCAAGGAAATTCAATGATCCAAAACGACGTTTTAGAAAAGCGCTTGGGTTTAAACACGATGTTTTATTATGGTGTTGCATCATTTGGAGCCCCCCTTGTTTTCAGTTTTTTTGCAGCATTATTGCCAGTTTTTTACCAGGATTATTTAGGTCTGTCTGCCCGTTGGATTGGTATTGCTTCGGCGATTTATGCTGTATGGAACGCTATCAATGATCCCTTGTTTGGCCATATTACGGATAATACCTACTCAAAACTTGGACATCGAACCCCTTGTTTGCGTTTCACAGCGCGATTTTTATGTCTGACTTTTATTCTTGTATGGTTTGCGCCGCAAGGGGCAGGGGAAGTGCGTTTATTTTGGTGGATGCTGATTACAATGCTGCTTTACGATACATGCTATACCATTGTAGGGCTGATATTGGCGGGCGTTGGGCTTTCAGGAAAGCAAACGATCACTTATGACCTGCTTGTCCAGGTTATTGATGACGACGAGGTGCGCACCGGTGCCGGGCGTGAGGGTGCATTTTACGGTGCAAACGCCTTGCTAATAAAACCAGCCCAACCTTTGTCTTTGTTTTTAACTGTCTTCATACTGGAACGATCGGGGTTTATCACCCGCACAATGAACAACGGCGAAATATTCTTAAGCCAGGCGGGGTCAGCCCTTTTTGCAATTCGCACAATTGTCGGGCTTATACCTGGATTATCACTGCTGATAAGCGCTGAGATTTTTTTGTTTCCCTTAAAGGGTGAGCAATTAGCAAAGTTCAAGGACACCATTTTAAGCATGCATGCTGACAAGTCGCCTTA
>JAXHUT010000289.1:0-3719 GCA_034189405.1 Chloroflexota bacterium | reverse complement strand
CTCAGCGAAGTCAAACATTTTGACCCACCAGGATATTGAGGACGTTGCTGTCTTAAATCGTGATGACCCCCGCGTCAGGGAATTATTCCCGGAGGTCAAAGGCAGACAAATTACATTTGGTATAAATCCGCCGTATGACAAACAGGATAGTACATATTTCAAGCGGGGCAAACTTTATCTTCAGGCATCGGGGCAGGTCGCCAAGATCATAAAAGCAGATTTGATCAACCTGCGCGGCGCCCATAACCTTTACAACACACTGGCTGCCATCGCCATTTCCGCCGCTGCTGCATTTTCTTTGCAAGCGATCTATGACGGCATTGTATCATTCCAGGGTGTGCCGCACCGGCTCGAATTCGTCAGGGATTGGGGCGGCGCAGCCTGGTATAACGATTCGATTGCCACAACGCCAGAACGGGCAATCGCCGCTCTTGAATCCTTTGATGAGCCAATCATCTTGCTGGCAGGTGGTCGTGATAAAGACCTGCCTTGGGATAAATTGGAAAAACGGATCCGTCAAAAAGTAGATCATCTCATATTATTTGGCGAAGCTGCCGATCTAATTGCAAAGGTCGTTGGTCAGGTTAAACCAGAAATGAGACCATTCACAATTGATCGCTGTGATGGGCTTGAACAAGCGGTAAAAAAAGCTGCTGAACGAGTAGAAACCGGTGATATCGTACTGCTATCCCCGGGGGGTACAAGCTATGATGAATTTATTGATTTTGAAGAACGTGGAAAGCGATTTAGACAATGGGTGAGGGAACTTACGTAAGCAAAAAAACGGGGATCGGTAAAAACCACACGCTTCGGCTGCCCTTTGACGTGCCGATGTTATTAGTCGTGGTGGTCTTGCTGGTGTTCGGGTTGCTGATGGTCTATTCAGCCAGCTGGGACTTCTCCATATTAATGGGGAAAGAATCCACCTATATTTTTGGAAGACAGGTTCTGTGGGTCTTTCTGGGCATCGGTGCTGCTGTTCTTGCCAGTTTTATCAACTACCATTTCTATGAGCGGATCCTTGTCTTCATTGGACTGGGAACACTTGCATTGTTGTTGGCAGTCCTGATCATCAATGACCAGAGCGGCGGTGAGGTCACCCGTATGCTTCTGGGTGGTTCAATCCAGCCTTCTGAAATGGCGAAAGCTGTCACTATTATTTATTTATCTTTTTGGCTTTATAACCGCAAGGATTCGATTAACGACGTTCAAATTGCTTATATCCCCCTAATTCTCCTTCTGGGAATAACTTTCAGCCTGATCATGCTGCAACCCGACCTGAGTGCCGCTTTAACAGTGCTGATGATGGGCGTCTTATTGTTTTTCCTGGCAGGTGGAGATTGGAAGGTGATCGTACTACTGGTGGTCCTGGTCCTCCTGGTCGGCATACCATTAATGTACCTCTACCCAACAGGACGAGAGAGAATCACTTCATACCTGACCAGTCTGAACAATCCTTTGGAAAGCAGTTACCACATTCAACGTACATTAGAAGCCGTGGTTAAAGGCGGCTGGTTTGGTGTAGGGATTGGTCAGGCAGACACAAAATTCACAGGGCTGCCGCTGGCGCCTACAGACAGCATCTTTGCAGTTATTGCTGAAGAAACCGGCATCATGGGTGGCTTTTTCCTGGTCCTGATGTACTCACTGCTGATTTGGCGAGGTCTGGTGATCGCGAAAAACGCCCCGGATCAGCTGGGGTCATTAATGGCCTTTGGGTTGACGACTTGGATCGGTATTGAAGCGTTGATGAACATGGCTGTGATCGTTGGACTGCTGCCATTTACCGGAAATGCATTGCCCCTAATCAGCGCTGGTGGTTCGAACATGGTCGTGACCTTAACGTCGATTGGCATCATTATGAACATTTCAAGAACATCGATGATGAATAAAAATTCGGAAAGGAGTCCACATAGTGCGGTTGTTGATCTGCGCAGGCGGGACGGGCGGGGGCGTGTATCCCGCCATAACCGTTCTTGAAGCGTTACATCTTGAGAAAGATTCTATCTTGTGGGTCGGCGGCCGCGATGGTATGGAGGAAGATTTGGTAACACGACGGGAAATACCTTTTAAATCGATACCTGCAGCAGGTGTTCATGGCGTTGGGTTGTGGAAACTGCCCGGAAATATCTGGCAGCTCCTCAAAGGCGTTGTTGAGTCACGCCGCATCTTGCGAAATTTTAAACCCGATGTTCTGTTTTTAACAGGTGGGTTTGTGGCTTTCCCGATGGCTGTAGCCGCTGCAGGAACGCCTTCTTTACTCTACGTCCCGGATATTGAACCCGGTTTAGCATTGAAAGCCTTATCTCGATTTGCGAATAAAATAGCATTGACCACAGAAACGTCAAAAGCTTATTTCCCAAACGAGTCCAAAGTGACAGTCACAGGATATCCTGTCCGCCCAGGCTTGAAAGCATGGTCCCATCAACAAGCTTTAGCATACTTTAATTTTAGGAGCACAATCCCAACCCTGGCAATCGCAGGAGGAAGTAAAGGTGCCCGCTCAATTAATATGGCTGTGCTCGACATCCTCCCGCAATTATTGGAAAAAATGCAAGTTGTTCATTTGACCGGGCATTTGGATTGGGAAGTGGTTGATGAAGCTGCAAAAAAACTTCCTAAAGACCTTTCAAAACGATACCAGGTTTTTCCGTACCTGCATGAAATGGGCGCAGCATTGGCCGCGGCAGATCTGATCCTTTCAAGAGCAGGGGCATCCATTCTGGGCGAATATCCATTATTTGGCTTGCCAGCAATACTGGTCCCCTACCCTTATGCCTGGCGCTATCAAAAAGTAAATGCTAGCTACCTGGCGGATTATGGCGCAGCCGAGATCCTGGCGGATGAAAAACTCCCCGAGGAATTATACGATCGTATCGTGGATTTAATTTTTGATCACCAAACCCTGTCAAGAATGAGAAAAGCCATGGAATCTTTAGCAACATCTGATGCTGCTAAAAAAATTGCGATGATGGTCAACGACCTGGCAGAACCAGAAAACGGAGGTATGAGGTCGTGATTAGTCTACAAGTTCTTTTTTGGATGTATGTTGTTCTTTTTGCCTTGATCGGTGCAATGCGGGGTTGGGCAAAAGAAATCCTTGTTTCAGCAGGTGTGGTCGTTGCCCTCTTTGTCGTGACCGTCATAGAGAACTATATCCCATTTGTCAGGGACTCACTTAACCTGCAATCCACTTTCTGGGTTCGCATGGGGATTCTGGGTGTATTGACGTTTTTCGGATACCATGGTCCTAACATGCGTCGGTTTATCGAAAGCGGCAGATTCGTTCGAGATCGGTTTGAGGATATTCTCCTGGGTGGTTTCCTGGGTGCTATCAATGGATATCTTATCTTTGGATCGGCTTGGTTCTTTTTGCAGGAAGCAGGCTATCCTTTTGATTGGATTTCTGCTCCCGATCCAATTACCGAAGCTGGTCAAAAAGCCATGCAAATCATTGCGTATCTCCCACCGCAATGGCTTGATGGACCCATTATTTATATCGCTGTTGCCATTGCATTTGTCTTTATTTTGGTGGTGTTTATCTGATGAAACACATTCACTTCATTGGGATTGGTGGCACAGGTCTTTCTGCCATCGCCCGGGTATTGCTTGAAAAAGGCTACGCGGTCAGCGGTTCTGACCGTGAAGCATCACCCTTGTTTAAAGCAATTACCGATGCAGGAGCCCGGACCTACTTAGGTCATGCTGCCGAACAAATC
>JAXHUT010000288.1:0-4536 GCA_034189405.1 Chloroflexota bacterium | reverse complement strand
AATGTACTTTTGTATTCCATCAAACTCTTTATCAAATTTTTAATATATAAAAATAATTTAGTATCATTTCGTAGGGGCGAGGCATGCCTCGCCCCTACCTCACAACCAAAAGTTGATCTACAATGTTTTTCAACACCCTCTCCGACAGCTTATCCGACAGCGACAATTAAAAACAAGCCCAGCTTTAAAACACAGAGAGCTCCATTCTTTTAAGTTATACTAATAAGGAGTCAAGGGTATCAAAATGGCTGTAACATCCACAACACAGGCTAGGCATAAGCTCGCATGGCAGGGAATCGGGTTGGTTTTGGTCTCTGCGGCGGCGCTTTGTTTTGAAATCAACCTGACACGCCTTTTCTCAGTATCCCAGTTTTATCATTTTGCTTTTATGGTGGTCAGTATCGCCCTGCTCGGGTATGGCGTCAGCGGCACTTTTTTAGCATTGCAAAAGGGGAAGAACCAGAAGGAAAAAGAATACCCGCTATCTCTGCTGGCTGGCTGCGCTGGCGTCTGCATATTGGGGTCTTTCCTGCTGGTCAACACGTTATCTTTTGACTCCTACAGCATAGCCGTTGATATTACCCAGCTTGGCATTCTGATACTCCATTATGCAGCCCTGTCCTCCCCCTTCTTCTTCATCGGCATGATCACCAGTTTAATGTTGAGAAGAAACCGAGCTTCAAGCGGTAAGGTGTATGCATTAAACCTGGCTGGCTCCGCTGCAGGCTGCCTGGTTGCCATCCTGGCGCCAGGATTGGTAGATGGCGAAGGGGTTGTTGCCCTGAGCGCTGTCATCGCTTGTTTAGGGGGATTGTTTTTCATGGTCCACGAAAAATCCAAAAAACAGAAAGGGAGGGCTGCAATTAACCTGGGTGTCATCGGTATAACACTGATCATCGCTTTGGTACCGCTCAGTTCAAAGGTTATCAATGGGAAGATGCCGGAATTTTTCACCCTCAAGATCTCACCCTATAAAAGCATCTCCTATGCTTTGCAAAACCCGGAAGCAGAGGTTATCAGCAGCGCGTGGAACAGCATCTCAAAAATTGATGTCGTCCGCAGCCCCAGTCTACATTCTTTACCCGGGCTGAGCTACCGCTATACCAATCCACTGCCGCCGATAAAAGGCTTATTTTGGGACGGGGACAATCTGAACCCCATCCTTCCTCCAGATAATGATCAGGTATTTGCATCGCATCTTCAACCTGCCATAGCGTTTGAACTGCAAGAAAAACCGCATGTTCTGATACTAGAACCCCAAGGGGGTATAGCAATCTCAGCAGCCCTCGCCCAGGGTGCGGGTCAAATCACAGCTGTTGAAGGGAATCCCCTGGTGATCGATGCTGCAGCGGATATTTACCACATGGAAGGTGTTGACCTGGTGACCTCCAGCGGACGCAGTTTCTTGCGCGCCAGCGAAACGGAATTCGATATCATTCAGAT
Source organism: Chloroflexota bacterium (assembly GCA_034189405.1). Taxonomy (GTDB): domain Bacteria; phylum Chloroflexota; class Anaerolineae; order Anaerolineales; family Anaerolineaceae; genus Brevifilum. Next base: position 3,093 of record JAXHUT010000288.1, on the reverse strand, counting down.
TCCCCTGACAGATAGTTTCCATCCGGTCAGTTCCGGTGCCTATGCGCTGGGCGAGGACTATCGATACACCCTTGAGTCATTTGAAGATATGATCAAGATTTTAAAACCCGATGGACTCCTGGTAATTACCCGCTGGCTGCAGCAAGATCCCAGCGAATGGTTACGCATCTTCGCACTTGCTGTGACCGCGCTGGAAGAAGAGGGACTTGATCCTACAACGAATATCATCGCCCTACGCGGCTACAACACCGGCACCATCTTTGTAAAAAATTCACCCTTCGACATGACCGAGATTGCAAAAGTACGATCCTTTGCAGAAGAGAAAGCATTTGATATCGTTATCATGCCAATGTTAAGAGAAGAAGAAATAAACCGATTCAATATCCTTCCAAAACCAGTTTACTACAACACCTTCAATAATTTTTTACAAGCGGATTCACGCGAATTCTTTTATAGAACCTACCCATATGATGTAAGTCCGCCCACCGATGACCATCCTTTTTTTGGACATTATTTTAAATGGTCTCAAATTGGGGATATCCTGGGTTCTTTGGGAAACACATGGCAGCCCTTTGGCGGCGCGGGTTACCTGGCGATCATCATCATTTTCATCATAGCGCTGATTCTGTCCGGCGGTCTCATCCTTCTTCCCACAATCTTAAGAAAACAAAGTGGGAGGCATTCAAAGTTGGGTCGCCTGCCAATCTATTTCGGGTTGATTGGCTTGGCATTTATGCTGGTGGAGATGCCCTTAATTCAACGTTTCATCCTCTATTTAGATCAGCCAGCTTTTGCCATGGCAGCCGTCCTCTTCAGCATTTTGCTTTTTTCTGGGATTGGCAGCCATTACGGGGGGCAAAAGTTATCCCTGTCAAAAGCCTTATTATCATTGGTTGGATTGCTTGTCGTGTACATGTTTCTGCTGCCCAGGCTGCTTCACATAAGCCTTGGACTTCCGTTGGTTGTAAGATTATTGATCACAATCATCCTGATTGCCCCGGCAGGCTTTCTGATGGGCATTCCCTTTCCTTCAGGTCTCAGCATGATAGGAGCCCAAAATGGATCAAGCCATAATGCTGGTGATTGGATGATTTCTTTTGTTTGGGCTGTTAATGGAGCTTCTTCCGTTATCGCTACGATCTTAGCATCTTTAATTTCACTCAGCTACAGCTTCAACCTGACCTTTGCAGTCGGGACTTTCTGCTATCTACTCGCCTTTTTCATCATTGGAAAGACAACAAATATTCCGGATGTGTAAATTTATAGATTTATTCTGGTGTGGGTTCCTGTTCTTGATGTTCTGAAGCCCCGGCACCTGTGAAGGGCACAAACATAACAGAACCCATGTTGTAGGCGACCAATTCCCCATCTTCTTTGACAAACTTCCACAAGGTCTGATAAAAACCGGGTGGACCGATGGGTATCACAATGGTGCCGCCTTCCGCAAGCTGTTCCGCGAGGGGTGCTGGCAAGTGATCCGGTGCAGCCGTCACGATGATCGCATCAAAAAGCGCATATTCTTCCCAGCCATAATATCCATCCCCCTGCATAACATGCACATTCTCATAGCCAAGTTCTTCGAGAATCTCAGAAGACCTTTCATAAAGTTCGGGCACAATTTCAATTGAGTAGACGTCAACATACCCCAGTTCTGCAAGAATGGCAGCCTGATAACCTGAGCCCGTGCCAATTTCAAGCACTTTATCACCTGGCTCAAGTTCAAGCAATTCGGTCATCCATGCAACCAGAGAAGGCTGCGATATGGTTTGCCCATAACCAATGGGAAGCGGGCGATCGTCATAAGCCTTACCGACCATATCATCAGGCACAAAAAGGTGGCGCGGCACATTTCCAAGGGCGTTAATAACATCTTCATCTTGCAATCCCTGGCGTTCTATAGAATCTTCGACGAGCTGCTCCCGGGCTTGAATAAATTCGATCTTCTTAACTTTAAAAGTTGTTGAGGTTGGTGTGACAAGCACTTGACTTTCACAGCCTATCAGCAAGGCGTTCAACAGGATGAAAAGGAAAAATATATAGGGGTATTTTTCTCTGATATGTTTGAAATAAATTCGCAATTTCATAGCACCAACAATTCCGATTGTATCAAAACAGCCACCATCTCTAGAATTATAACCCACAGCCAAACTGTCAAGGCTATAGGTCACCTGCACAGTATTTATTTGGGCTGTCTGTTCACCTCAAATCGTTAATTCGAAACATGCCACATATTTAATTTAACAGTGATTGGAGATCTTTTTCAAGGTTAAATACAAGTATTTAATTGTTATTAGTTCTACTTACTGATTTTCAAGCATAGGTAGCACAGCTTCTTCCAGCATCGCTTCCGTAAGCGGACCGAGCCAAACTTTCTGTATCCTGCCCGCGTCATCCAATAAAATAGATGCTGGTAAACCGTTGATACCCAATTCAATCATGGTATTGCCCGTTGGGTCTGACCAAACCGGGAAAGTATACCCACTTTCCATTACATATTCTGCAGCGTCCTCTGCACTTTCACTCACATTAATTGAAAGCAAAGTAAAACCATCTGATTGATGTGCTTGATAAAAGCTATCCAGAATGGGCATTTCATCCCGACAGGGACTACACCAGCTTGCCCAATAATTAACAAGCACAACCTGACCTTGTAAATCACGAAGATGTACAACCTGCCCTTCTAAGTCCTTCAGCGTCAGATCAATCGGGGGTTTTGGCGTTGTTGTTTGGATTTCCTCTTGAGACGAGCCTGCCACACAAGCCGTCATCAGCCCTAATACAACGGCAAATGTGGCAAGGATCGTAGTTTTAATTCGACTCATCAATCAGTGGATGCCCAGGTAAGTTTTGCGAACATCATCATTCGTTGCCAAATCAGAAGCGGGACCTTCTAGTTTGATTTGCCCGGTTTCAAGAATATACGCATAATCAGCGATGCTCAGGGCAGCCCGAGCATTTTGCTCAATCAAGAGGACGGTTTGATTTCGGTTTTTGTTCAGTTCAGTCAGCTTACTTAAAACATCTTGCGAGAGGACGGGTGCTAATCCCAGGGAAGGTTCGTCAATCATTAACAACCGAGGTTTGGACATCAAA
>JAXHUT010000287.1:0-9051 GCA_034189405.1 Chloroflexota bacterium | reverse complement strand
CTTCAGGCGACTACGGAATATTATCACTTGCCCTATTAGGTCATGAAGTCTTTCCTCTCAAATTTGGCAGCCTGAAGGCTGCATTCCGCGATGTGGGACGTCCTTTGCAATGTCCGGAGTGCGGGCCCTGCCCAGAGCTTGAAAAGCGTGAGGGTCAGCCCGCAGAAACCACTATGAGATGAGGGTGCCCGTCCCTGGTATCTTTTTTTTGTAGAGGGGTTGAGAGCTTTGGGAGCCCCAGAGTGGCATTAATCTACAGACTTTTAGCGCATCCGGGCATATAAATTCCCTTGCACCTCACTTTGATATGTGCTAAAATCATAGATGAGTTTATAAGCTTTGGCTTATTTTTTCATACCCTTTACGTCGAAAAGTGGGTTTTCCCCACTTTTCTTTGTATCAAGCAGGTTTGGTTAGTTATTCGGAGTAAGTGAAACCATGAAAAGTGAATTTGCGCTGGCATTTAATGAGGTTGTTGAAGATCGACAGCTTTCCAGGGATGTGATTCTGGAAGCAATCGAATCGGCAATGGTTTCTGCCTATCGCAGGGCGGTTAATGCTTCTAGTGCCCAGCTTGTTGAAGCGAAAGTTGATCTGGATACCGGCGAGGTAACGATCTTCGCAGAAAAAGAAGTTGTTGAAGAGGTGCAAAACGAGCAGACGGAAGTTTTGTTAAGTGAAGCCCAAAAGATAGAACCGGAAGCGGAACTTGGCGACATGGTGGTTGTTGACACAACCCCGGAAGATTTTGGACGTGTTGCAGCACAAACTGCGCGCCAGGTCATTCAGCAGCGCATTCGTGAGGCAGAACGTGAAATTCAGTACGACTATTTTGCCAAACAAGTGGGTGAGATCGTCAGCGGTGTTGTGCAGGCAATCAGCGGCCGTGGCGCGACCATTGGTTTGGACAAGAAAGCTGAAGGTTTGATGCTGCGAAAGGATATGATTCCACGAGAACGATTACGCGTTCATGATCGCATCCGCTGTCTGATTTACGATGTCAAGGAAAGCGGCCGTGGTCCACAGATATACCTTTCTCGTGCACACCGCAAATTCTTACGCCGTTTGTTGGAAAACGAGGTCCCTGAAATTTATCACGGTGTTGTTGAAATACGTTCCATCGCACGCGAACCTGGTCAGAGGGCAAAAGTTGCCGTATCGGCGACACAGCAGGGTATTGATCCTGTGGGGGCATGTGTGGGCGTGCGCGGCGTTCGCATTCAGGCAATTGTCCGTGAACTAAGCGACGAGAAAATTGATGTGATTGAGTGGAGCAATGATGCTTCATCCTTTATCGCAAAAGCAATCAGTCCTGCACGTGTGGTGGGTGTATATTTGTCAGAAACTGAAGAAGATGGAAAGACAGCCACGGTTGTTGTTCCTGAAGATCAGCTTTCCCTTGCAATTGGTCGTGATGGGCAAAATGCCCGTTTGGCAGCCAAGCTGACCGGCTGGCGTATTGACATCAAGAGTCAGGTGGAAGCGGCTGGTGAATCACTCAGGAAATTAGAGGAAGATCCACAATACCAGGAAATGGCGGTGCGTGAAGCCGAGGCGATGGAGAAAATTTCAGTGCTTCTTGAAAAGAAAGCCGAGGGTCGACCGCTGCCCCCTGAAGACTATGATTTCATGGCAAAATTCATCGATCGCGTTGAAAAACGGGTTGAAAAGAAACGCCGTGAAGAGGATCTGGAAGAACAACGGCGCTATGAAGAAGCCCTGGCTACGGTTCCACCGTTAACCTTTGAAATTGATATTCTCGATGTTGATTTGAAGGAGCATATCCTTTTCATCTTACAGGGGTCCGGTATTGAAACCCTGGGTGACCTTGTGCTGAAAATGCGCCTCGATCCAGATGAGATTTTGGCCATAAATGGCATTGGTCCAAAATCCCTTAAGGAAATATCGGACTTAACCGATGGATTGCGTGTTGTGCCGGAAGAGCCGGTGCCGGCGGAAGCAAAAGTCGTTGAGGAGCCAGAAGAAGTACTAACAGCGCAAGCAGGTATTGAAGAGGAGACGGACCTGGCTGCCGAAGAAGAACCGTCAGTTGAAGTTGAAGAACCCAAAGAAACAGTTGTAACGCCTGAACCTGTAGAAGCGGTCGTTGAGGAATCTGCCGAACCGATTGAGACGCAACGTGTGGAAAAAGAAGAAGATAAAGAAGAGGATTTCGACAAACTCTTCTCTTATGATGCGGCAAAATACGGGTATTACGAACCTGAACCCGTCCAATTTGATGATGGTGATGTTGAAGATGATCGTGCTAAACCCGATAAGAAGAAAAAGCGGAAGAAAAGACGACCACCTCAAGAAGAATCGGACGATTGGAAAAATTGGTAATTTTTATACATGAGTAGCGATTAGATGGTCAAAAAACCAAAGCGTCGAAGTAAGCATGTACCAAGACGGACTTGTGTTGGCTGTAGAGAAGTCCTAGCAAAACGCTCAATGATCAGGATTGTCAGAGGGCCAGAAGGCGTTCAAGTTGATCTCACCGGTAAGGCGCATGGCAGGGGAGCGTATTTACATGACCAACGATCTTGCTGGTTGAAAGGTATCAATGGCGCACTTGACCATGCACTGAGAACCAGGCTGACGGATCAGGAAAAGAAAGATTTACTGACCTATATGGAAAATTATTTTTCTGATGAAAGAATGGCTCAAACGGGGACAGAGGAATCGTCAAGATGAATTAAGATCATCTGATCGCTCATCACTAAGAATATTATTAATGGCCTCATTTTCATTTAAATGGATGGTATGAGGTAGGGGAATACCTATGGAGGTTTTATATGAGCGATAATGACAATAAAATAATTATTTTGCCTTACAGTATAAGTGTTAGGGAACTGGCTGAAAAAATGGATGCCAGCCCAATTCAAGTCATCAAGGTCTTGATGGCTAATGGCGTCATGGCGAGTATCAATCAAAATGTAGATTTTGATACCGCTGCTGTTGTCGCCAGTGAATTGGGGTTTGAACCTGAGCTGGCAAAGATTGAAGAAGAGGAACCTGAAGAAAAGGGTGAGGTTCCCTTGTGGCGCCGGGTGATTGCTGATGAAAAAGAAGAAGATTTGCAGCCCAGACCGCCGGTTGTTACAATATTAGGCCATGTTGATCATGGAAAAACCAGTCTTTTAGATGCCATTCGGAAGACGAATGTGGCGGGGGGGGAAGAGGGCGGAATTACCCAGCATATTGGTGCTTACCAGATTGAACATAAAGGTCGCAAGATTACGTTTCTTGACACGCCAGGTCACGCAGCATTTACGTCTATGCGGGCAAGAGGTGCACAAGGCGCGGATATTGTCGTGCTGGTCGTTGCTGCCGATGATGGTGTCAAGCCGCAAACACGTGAAGCCGCCAACCATGCTAAAGCGGCGAGGGTGCCAATTGTGGTGGCATTAAACAAGATGGACTTGCCATCTGCCAATCCAGAACTGGCGAAAAAACAGCTTTCAGAAATTGATCTTGTGCCTGATGAGTGGGACGGTGATACGATTGTTGTGCCTGTGTCAGCAACAAAGCTGGAAGGACTGGATGATTTGATGGAAGCGATATTGCTGGTAGCAGACAATATGGAAATTAAAGCAAATCCCGACGGTGAGATTCTTGGTACCGTTGTTGAGGCGGAATTAGATAAACTCCGTGGGACGATGGCAACTTTGTTGTTACAAAACGGCACTATTGAAGTTGGGAACACCATCCTGGCTGGTAAGACGTATGGTCGGATTAAAGCCATGTTCGATTTTCGGGGTAACCCCCTAAAAAAAGCTGGACCCTCGACGCCAATCGCTGTGATGGGCCTGAACGATGTTCCCCGAGCGGGTGATGTTTTTAGGGTGGTCGATTCTGAAAAGGAAGCGCGAGCGATCATTGAAGAAATGGAAAACAATGAAAAACAGCAAAGCGCTGCACCTCGTGCAACCCTGGAAGATCTCTTTGAGCGTCTTCAAGCGGGTGAAGAACAAGAACTTCGATTGATTGTCAAAGCTGATGTTCAAGGGTCCCTTGAACCCATTGTAAACTCCTTGAAAGAACTTGGTGAGAAACAATCAGAAGTATCTATCAATGTATTGCATCAGGAAACGGGTAATATCAGCGAGAGTGATATCATGCTGGCAGCCGCTTCGGATGCTATTGTCGTTGGTTTCTCAGTTGATGCTGATAACGCTGCAATACGATTGGCTGAAACCGAAAAAGTCTCAATACGTTTGTACACCATTATTTATCGTTTGATTGAAGATATTGAGAAAGCGTTAAAGGGTATGCTTGAACCGGAGATGGTAGAGCGCACCCTGGGTCAGGCAAAGGTGCTGGCTACCTTCAAAGCATCCAAGTTTAAAGTCGCTGCTGGCTGTCGAGTGATTGACGGCGAAATCCGACGGAATGGTAAAATCCGTGTGATTCGTAACAGCAAGGTCATTTTTGAAGGAGAAATTGGTTCCTTGAAGCGCGGCAAAGAGGATGTACGTGAAGTGCGTGAGGGATTTGAGTGCGGTATTGCATTGAAGCAGTTCCATGAATTTGAAGAGGGAGACCTGCTTGAATGCTATGTGATTGAAGAGCAGTCCTTTTAATAAATCAGATAGAGAGATAAATGATGCCATCCAATATTCGATTAAAAAGAATTCAAGAACAAATTCAAAGAGTATTGACAGAAATTCTGGAGAACCGGGTCAATGATCCTCGGGTAGAGGGGGTTTATATTACAGATGTGACTGTTGATCGTGAATTGGATTACGCGAACGTCTATGTATCCTCATTGGCAGGGGAATTGGAAGTTGAAGAGATTTTAGCAGGCTTGAGGAACGCTGCCGGATTTATTCGCTATAATCTCAGCCAGGAAGTTGAGCTGCGTGTAATGCCCCAGTTAAGGTTTTATTGGGATGATACACCTGACCGTGCAGATCGCATCGAATCACTGCTTGACAAGATCCGAGAAGAGCGTGAAATGCGTTCAGAAAATGAACTAGATAATGTGGAGGAAATGATAGAGGATGTGGATGATGAAGGGAATTGATCAAAAAATTAAGGATAAAATCGAGTCCAGCGATCGCATATTAATTACCTCTCATGTGAGACCAGATGCTGATGCGGTAGGGTCACTTCTCGGCTTGGGTTTGGCACTCAAACAGGCTGGAAAACAAGTTCAAATGGTTTTGGAGGACGGTGCAGAAAAATTTCAATATCTGCCAGAAAGCACACTGATTACAAAGACAGCACAAGGGCAGGTCGATATGGTCATCGTTGTTGACTGCTCCGATCCATCTCGTGTTGGGCATGTCCTGGATGATTATGGTAAGCCGGATCTGGTTGTGGACCATCATAAAACAAACCTTGATTTTGGAACCTACAATGTCGTTGAGCCTGAACAGGCTGCGACAGCGGCGATTTTATTTGATCATTTGCCAACATGGGGTTTGTCTTATTCACCCGAGGTTGCCAGCTGTTTACTCTCAGGAATTGTGGGAGATACCATTGGCTTCCGTACTTCAAATGTAAATTCAGACCTTTTACGAAAAGCCGCTTCTTTGATGGATTTAGGGGCTGACCTTGCGAGTATCTATCGTGAAGAATTAGTACAAAAACCCTTCACGGCTGTTCGTTATTGGGGGTCTGGATTAAGCCGATTAGAACACGAGGACGGCCTGGTTTGGACGAGCCTAACCCTTGCTGACAGAAAAAAAATAGGGTATTCTGGAAACGATGATGCTGATCTGGTTAACCTGCTTTCCTCGGTAAAAGAAGCCGAGATTGCATTAATTTTTGTCGAACAACAACAAAACGAAGTGAAAGTCAGTTGGAGAGCAAGGCCGGCGTTTGATGTCTCTGGAATTGCATATAAATTTGGCGGTGGGGGGCATGCAGCTGCGGCTGGCGCTGATATCTCGGGAGCCTTATCAGAGGTCAAAAAACGTGTTATTATTGAAACGAAGAAATTATTGAAGCATCAAAAAGGCAAAAAGGGGTAATTGAAACACTATTTTGGAGTTTGGAAACACTATGAGTGAACAAGAATTTAATATAAAAAATGCTGTCTCTGGGGTATTGGTGATTGATAAGCCCGTCGGGATGACCTCCCATGATGTTGTGCAGGTCGTCCGGCGCGGCACAGGCATCAGGCGTGCAGGTCATACGGGCACCCTTGATCCCCGGGCATCGGGTGTTTTGGTGGTTCTGGTGGGGCCGGCAGTCAGGTTGAGTGAATTTGTATCAGCCTCTGACAAGCGATACCAGGCAATCATCCGCCTCGGTGAAAGTACAGATACCTTTGATGGTGATGGTGAGGTCACAGGACGAAAAGCCGTTAACATCACCCAGGAGGAAATTGAAGCCGCCCTGACACAATTTGAAGGGACCGTTGAACAAGTTCCACCAGCTTATTCTGCGAAGAAAATCAATGGGCAAAAGGCTTATGAACTGGCGCGGAAAGGTGAGGAGGTTGAACTCGAAGCAAAGGAAATCGATGTCTATCACCTTGAGCTGCTTGAATGGGACAGTCCAGAGGCAATCATCGATGTTTATTGCTCTTCTGGGACTTATGTCAGGTCTCTGGCGAATGATCTTGGTGAAGTATTGGACTGCGGCGGACATCTTGTGGGATTGCGCCGCACAAAAAGCGGAGAATTTGCTCTGCGCGATGCCATCCAATTGCGGAAACTTGAAGAAGCGTTTGAAAATGGCGATTGGTATAAATACCTGATTCCTGCAGCAGAAGCATTGAGTGATTGGCCATCTCGTGAGCTCAGCTTCGATGAAGTCGATTTGGTTCGCCATGGTCATCGCGTACCTGTTGAAGAAGTGCCTGAAAACCCGGATCACTGGGTCAGAGCGATCAGTCAACAAGGCGAGCTTGTTGCATTGCTTGAGTATTTACCAGAAGAAAAAGAGTGGCAGCCAAGAAAAGTATTCTTTACACAATAAAAATGGAAAGCAATACGAATTGATTACATGAACGCCCTTTCTTCAATAAAATGAGGGAGGGCGCTCTTTTTGAATGAAAGCCGTCAATGAATATGTTGAAAGATTCCTACGATTTGGAAAATACGATTGATTTTTTTAAATTACCCCCCTTATCCTATGAAAAGACGTGCATAACCATTGGCAACTTCGATGGGGTACATCTTGGGCATCAAGCGATTATTTCACAAATGGTTGAACAAGCCAATTCTAACGGCAAGCCATTAATTGTGATCACTTTCTTACCCAATCCCTTTGATTTCTTTAATCCTGACATCCAATCCTTTTATCTTTCAACACCTAAAGAAAAAAAGAGACGTTTGCTGGGTTTGGGCGTTGACCAAGTCCTTACTTTTAAATTTGACCGAAGTTTTGCGAACTTAACCCCCGACGAATTTCTTTCTGGGTTAAAAGATAAACTTGCCCTTGAAACATTAGTTGTAGGCGAGGATTTTACGCTAGGAAGGAACAGGCAGGGAACAATACCCGTATTAAGGAACATTGGTGAAAGACTATCCTTAAAAATTAAGGTTTTGCCTTCGGTTAAATTGGGCAATCGAGATATTTCATCGACAAAAGTTCGTAAGCTTTTAGACCAGGGGGAAGTTGGTAAAGCCGCTGATTTACTGGGCAGGTACTATTCCATCTCTGGTGTTGTCACTCATGGCTCTGATCGCGGGGCAAAAATTGGTTTGCCAACGGCAAATATTACCTACCCGCCGAAGAAAAAATTATCAGCCATCGGTGTTTATGCAACCTATGTTGATCTTCGAGGTGAAAAACACCAGGGAATAACCAATGTTGGTTACCGACCAACATTTGAGAATCAGGCAACAGTCAACATAGAAACCTTCATCTTTGATTTCAGCGATAACATCTACGGGGAAAAAATGAAACTTTCCTTTGTTGCTAAAATTAGGGAAGAACAAAAATTCTCAGGTGTGGATGAATTTCTTGCACAGATTGAACGAGATAAAGCGAGGGCACGAAGGATCTTTAAAGATGACGAGAAATAGACGAATATATTTATTAAGCCCGAAGGACTTGTCCCCCGAGACGATTGCTGTCACCTTTGCTAAAACCTCTCGATCACCCAAGCCCTTTGATGAGATCGCCTCTGAACTCACAGAGGATCGTTCTGCCCAATTTCATGAAAAATGGGTGGTTGGCTATGGGCATGCTTCAGTTGCTGAACATGCTGTTTTGCATTTGGCACTAGAAAACGTATCACGCCTAGCCATTGAGACGATTGAAGGCAACCGCCTGGCTTCATACACGGAAAAATCCAGCCGCTATCAGCAGTGGGATCGGGATGCCTTTTATATCCCGGAAGAACTTCGAGACAATCGTCTTAAAGAAGTGTTTATCGATACCTGTAACCACCTCTTTCGAACCTATCATGAAACCATCCCTGTGGTTGAGTCCTGGTTGAAACATGTTCGACCTCAAAAGGAAAAGGAATCGGAAAATGCGTACCAGCGGGGAATCCGTGGTGAAGCAATCGACAACTGTCGTTTTCTACTGCCGGCTGCGTCCTTAGCCAATGTTGGGGTAACGATCAACGCACGCGCGCTGGAGTATGCTATTTGCAAAATGTTGAGTTCCCCGTTGAAAGAAGTTCAGGATATTGGGAAAAAATTACGCGAGGTTGGGCAAAAAGAAGCACCCACATTGGTAAAATATTCCGCCTGTAATCAATACCTGGTTGATTCCCGGAAAAAGATGTCTGCATACGCTCAAGGTTTATCAGCCCGTCCATTAGGTGGGGGTATGCAGCTTATTGATTGGGATAGAAATGGCGAGCAAAAGGTTCTGGCTGCAATGCTTTACCGGTTTGGCGGTGAACATGATTTTAAGACGTATTTTGAATACATTCAAAGTCTTTCTCAAGATCATTTGAAGAATTTAGCCTCGGATGGTATGTCTGGTCGGGGTAAATTTGACCAGCCGTTAAGGGAATTTGAATATGCACAAATGACCTTTGACTTGGTGATGGATCAGGGGGCATATTTTGAATTCAAACGTCATCGAATGATGACGCAAACAACACAGCCTTTATCCCCTATGCTTGGTTTTGCTGTCCCA
>JAXHUT010000286.1:0-10667 GCA_034189405.1 Chloroflexota bacterium | reverse complement strand
TCTTTTAAATTGAGCAAAAAGTATCGATTTTGGTTCAATAATGATGAAAAATGACCTTAAACAGCCATTTTATGAGGTGAAAAGGGGTTATTTTCTAAAAGTGCTTTTCATTCACTGATTCGGCAACGTAGAATCCGGGAATTTTTAATGTTAAGATTTATTATCAATCCCCGTGGTAAGCTGGTACACCGATGACGACATGCTTGCATATGCGCTGATCCTGCATGCGGCTGTAAAGACGCGGGTCCAGCTCTTCAGGTGTGCTTGAGGTGGTGATAACCGTTGGCAATTCTGCGTTATAGCGATAATTAAATAATTGATAAAGTTTTTCTCTCGCCCAGGGCGTGGCAGATTGAGTTCCCAGGTCATCAAGGATCAGAATATGAGATTTTTTGACCTCTTCAAATCGGCGATCCAGTGAGACGCTGCTGGTTGGGCTGAATGATGCGCGGAGATGATCTAACAAATCAGGCACGCTGACCATTAACGGTGGGAAGCCCATACTTGTCTGGTAATTACCAATCGCAGCCGCAAGATGCGTTTTGCCGCACCCGTAAGGTCCGGTCAGCAGCAGCCATCCTTTTGGATGTTCTGCAAAATCACGTGCTGCCTCAAATGCCTTCTTGAGATCACGTAAATCCTCAGATGGGAGTTTTTCGTGCTGACGCATGCTGAAGTTTCCAAAGGTTTGCCGGCTGTGCAGCCCTAGAGTCGAAAGTGCGGGATGACCTGTGTCATCTGTCGGATTACGGTAATCCGGTGCCAGCATTTTTACAACGGTTACCAGGTTGGGATCCTGTAAACGGGATCGAATGCGTCCATCAAAATCGTTGATCAGCATATTGCTGGTCACCACTGTTGGGCGTTGGTTAATATAGCGATGATTCATGATCTGAAAGATTTTCTCTTGAGCCCAGGAAGTCGCGTTTTGCGTTCCAAAATCATCCAAAATTAACAAAGGGATTTCCCGTATCTCTTCAAAACGTTCTTCAAAGCTTAATTCGACTCCCGAATAGGCATATCGCAGCCAATCCAGCAAATCCGGTACGGTCAAGAATAGGGTAGAGACACCCCCTTCAATGGCTTCGTTTGCAATCGCGGCTGCCAGGTGTGTTTTACCGCTGCCGTAAGGTCCCATCATCAGCAGCCAGCCCTCAAGGGTTTTGGCAAAATTATAGGCTTGGTTGTAGGCATTTTCAAGCGAATCGGCTTGATGCTTTCCTAAGCCCACCCGGCCGCGTTTTTCAAAATTTTCAAACCGCAAATTTTTAAGGGCATCCAAGCTGCTCATCTTGAATAGGCGCGTTCTTGCCGATTGGGTGATGGCTTCTAACCGGCATGAACAGGGAAAGATCTTCCCAAAATCGGGATGATTGATCGGAACATCTCGGCGAAGATACCCTATCCCACCACAAACGGGGCAGTTAGGATCGCCGGGCATTTTCACCTGGCGAATGGGGTCATCGAGATTTTGTTTATTATTTTTTCCCGAGCCAGCTTCTTCGATATCTGCTCGGATCTTGCGAATCGTTTCGTCGATTTTGCTCATCTCCACGTCCTTGATTTTGCCAACGTTCCAGAATTGCCTGTATATATTTCCATTTACGTACGTTACGCGTCACTGCAATTTCAATGGCTTCTTTAATCCAGGCTTCGGGGTAAGTTTTCTCATCTTCTTTGAGGATTTCTGCTATCAGAGGTGTGATCGGACCAATATTTTCCTCATAGAGCCCGAAAATATTAAGCTGCTGATCCCTCAACTGTTTTGGTTTTCTTTCAGAAAGCGTTTCTTTCCACTGCCCGTCTTCGATGGCTTTCAACGCTGCGCGTCCTTGGGGACTATTAATAAAATAAATCGCTTGTTCCTCACCAGGTAAGGATGCCTTTAAAATAATGCCCATATTTACAAGGGCTTCCAGGTCTTCTTTGAGCCTTATTTCAGTGCCTATCATAGCCATAAGGGTGGGGTCTGATAACAAGTCCTTAAACTTGAGAAACCTCAAGCTGCTCTCTTGTTGTTCAATGTGCCAGAAAAAGTACAACAATAACCGCAGCTGGGTTAAGGAGTCGATCATTGGCAAAAGCTGTGAGAAGAATTTCTCTGGCAGACGCACCAAAGTTAGATTATCTTCCTGAAAGCCGGTGAAAAGATTTGCCCTTTGAGGAGTCACTGAATTGCTTCCTTTAACCTTCCGGATAGTTTCCCCTGGCAGCATTTTCAAACTTTGCCAGTTCTTCAATAAATACCAGACCGATACCGCTGTGGGTCGGCCCGTTGCGGTGTTTGGCGACGATCATTTCCGCTTTGTTTCGTTCTTCTTCAGTGTCGCTCATTGCGTTGCGATGAATGAACATAACAATGTCAGCATCCTGCTCCAGGGAGCCAGATTCACGCAAGTCGGAAAGCTGTGGCTTTTTATCCGGGCGGTGCTCCACAGCACGAGATAACTGAGCTGCGGTTAGCACGGGAACGTTCAATTCCCGCGCAAGCACCTTCATGTTTCTGGATATATTTGAAACTTCCTGAACGCGATTATCGGTTCGAGAATCCCCTGTCATCAGCTGTAAATAGTCAACAATGACCAAATCCAAGCCGTACTCCATATGAAGGCGCCGGCACTTGGTACGTAGGGATAATGGTGTAATGGCTGGTGTATCATCGAGGAAGATTGTCGCCTGGCCATAGGTTTCCAAAGCCTGGAAAAATATGACCCATTCGTTATCATTTAATTTTCCAGAACGCAGTCTTTGGGTGTCGATGCGTGTATCCATGGCGATCAGCCTTTGTAAAAGCTGCTCATTGGACATTTCCATGGAAAACATGGCGACATGTTTTTTGTGCAAAAGGGCAGCGTTTCGTAGCACACCCAATAAGAACCCTGTTTTACCCATTCCGGGGCGGCCGGCGACAATTAGCAAGTCGGATTTTTGCAGCCCACCTAGTAGGCTGTCAATATCAATGAGTCCGGTGGGAACCCCATAAATATCATCAGATCGTCCCGCTATTTCATCAATCCGGTCGTAATAGGTGCTGACGACCTCGCGAATCGGTACGAGGTCCCGTTTGATCCGCCGTTCGCTGACGTTAAAGATTGCCTTTTCTGCTTCATCAACAACGGTTTCAATGGACTGATCTTGATGATAAGCCAGCCGGGCGATCTCGTTTGCTGCTTCAAGCATCCGTCGTCGGACGGCGTTCTGCTCGATGATGCGACCGTAAGACTCTGCGTGGAAGGCGTTGGGTGCGCGATTGATCAATGAGATCAGGTAAGCCTGACCGCCTATTTCGTCGAGCTGGCCGCGGTTGGCCAAGGTTTCCTTTACCGTCACCAGGTCTGTGGGTTGATTCGTTTCACTCAGGTGCTGAAAGGCTTCCCAAATCCACTTATTGCGAACGATGAAAAAATCATCAGCCGTCAAGAATTGGGCGATATCCAAATAGACTTCCTCGTTGATTAAGACAGCACCGATCAGGGCTTCTTCGGCATCCCGATTGCTTGGAAGTGTAAGCGCTTCCGAAAGTGAATTGTCGCTGAGGGTTATATCGTCAGTCATAGGTCTCTTATCAAGATTACTGGATTAATAGTAGTGATTTAAGTGTACAAAAAACCGGGATTCAGCTCAACTGAAATCTCCCGGTTAATTATAACCTTTATCCGATGAAGTGTTACTCAGTCATCTTCCTCTTCATCGGTGTCTTCATCGGAAGGAAGATCGTCGATGTTAAAATTCTGTAAAAAATCCTCAAAAACATCCAGGTTTGTGTCGTCTAAATTTTCCTGCTCCACTTCTTCAACTTTCCCCGGTTCTACTTCGGAAATATCTTCTTCGGGGATAATTCCCGCCTGGTTCATAACGTCTTCCGAGACCATGATGGGTACGTTGGTTCTAGCTGCGAGTGCAATCGCATCGGAGGGGCGGCAATCGACCTGACGACGTTGACCATTGATGTCTAAAATCAAATTGCCATAAAACACGTCGTCTGATAGCGAAATCACTTCAACCTGTACCAGGCGAGCATTGAGGGTATGGATTAATGTTTTGAGAAGATCATGGGTTTGCGGACGTGCAACCTGAATGCCCTGTAAGGCGATGGTGATTGCTTCGGCTTCGTATAACCCGATCCAGATCGGTAAGTAGCGTTCCTGATTAACTTCTTTCATGATTACAATACGTTGCTGGTTGGTCAGACTAACTCGGACGCTGTTGATTTCGACCTCGATCATTTTTTCCATGAGGTACTCCTTGGATTTTTAAGCTGGTTTGATTCTAACACGCCGACAGTCAGGACGCAACCAAATAATTCAAAAATTCCTACGATTTTTTTATCTTATCGAGTATAATCGAAACAACTGAGTAAATGATAAAATTTAATCTCAAATGAAGGTTTTTATTTTATAATATCTATAGTCGGGTTGATTAAGTCCAGTTGTGATGGGACAGTGTCAGGTTATGGACCTATAATTAATGGGTTGATCTAAAGCGTTATTTTCTGAGTAATAACTTTCCAATGAATGCTGTGTAAAATATGCTAGCACTGGAAAGGGAAGGAATTTATTTTGGCACAAAAGATGGCATTATCTGCCTTGATAATAGAAGGCAGACGGGGAGATCATTCCTCATTTGCTGAGGAATTAGGGGAAAAAGGGTATCTGGTGACAAAAACCACCAGCGGTAGTGCAGGCTTGAAAGTGCTTGATTCAGTAAACCCGGATATTGTGATCATCGATGCCGCTTCATTACGTACCAGTGGTGTACGAATTTGCCAATCGTTTAGGAAAACGGATAATGACTTGCCCATTATTTTGATCGTCGATAACAATACCTCCTTACCTGAAATCGTCGATGCAAATTTGGTGCTACGGCTCCCTTTCACTGTTCAAAAGTTATATAATCGAACCCAGGCCTATCGGCAAACGGCAGACAAGTTTGTCGTGCAGGTCGGACCCATTGCGTTGAACACCAAAACACAACTTGTCACCTGTAACGATCGACAAACAAAATTAACCCCTCGCCTCGTGGAGATTTTAAAGATGCTGATGCGGAATAAAGGAAAGGTCGTTAAACGTGAACCACTTTTTTCAAAAGTTTGGAAGACGGACTACACTGGGGATACGAGGACCCTGGATGTGCATATCAGTTGGTTGAGGCAAGCGATTGAGGAAGACCCCCATCATCCGAAGCTCATACGAACGGTTAGAGGTGAAGGTTATATTCTGGAAGTTTAAGATAATTTATGCTTAAATGCCCTGAACTATTTTCCCCCGAAGGGGATTTTATTTTGGGCCCTGACGGCTTACATCAGCGGATAAAATGGGTAATATTAGGCTAGGTTCACAGCGCAGTATTTTGGATGATATTTATGAAATCGAATGAAAAGTCAAATACAGTTAAATATGTTCTCATGAGTTGCGGTGTTGTTCTCATCGTTGCTTGTCTTTGTTTGAGCGCTGTTTTGCTTTCAGGCATTGGCGTGTCCATGCTTTGGCCTTTTAATTTTCCTGAATCAAGCACCCAGATTCCGATATCCACACCTGTCTCCGACCTGCCTGATCAACTGGCAGGAACAATCGCTGAGATTGAATCACAAGTCGTTCAAATTCGCGGCCTTAAAAAAGAACAGCCTGTTGAACACACCTTGATTTCTGCGGAAGAGCTCGAGCAAATTGTTGTGGAAGATTTCTTTTCGGAATATGCTGAGCAGGATGCCCATCAGGACGTTTTGGTACTTTCCAGCCTGGGTTTGTTACCTGGGGATTTTGATCTGAAAGGTTATTATCAAGCGCTGTATAGCGAGCAGATAGCAGGGTTCTATGACGAAGAGACAAAAGAGATTTATATCGTCCAGGGGCAGGATTTTGGCGTTGCAGAAAAATTGACCTATGCTCACGAATTTACCCATGTGCTTCAGGACCAGGTTTACGGTTTAGATGAGGGATTGGGTATGAATGAGGAAGCCTGTGAACAGGATTCCGAACGTTGTGCTGCTGTGCAGGCTTTAATTGAGGGTGATGCTTCTCAAATCGAGATTTTATGGTTTCAAACTTATGCTTCCATTGGAGATTATCGTGATCTAATGGAGTTGTTTGATCTTTTAGACACACCGGTGCTGGATTCAGCACCACCTTATATGTCTGCTGATATGTATTTTCCTTATGAAAAGGGATTGGTATTTGTCCAGTACTTGTATGACCAGGGTGGATATGATGCTGTTGACAAAGCTTTTGTTGATCCGCCGGTGTCCACCGAACAAATACTCCACCCAGAGAAGTACCCGGATGATGTCCCTTTAAGGGTGACTTTGCCGGATCTTAGTGATATCCTGGGTGGGTCCTGGTCATTATTTGATCAAAATGTGATGGGTGAATGGTACACCTATTTGATTTTAAATAAAGCTTTCGAAGAAACCTACCGTATACCGGAAGAAACGGCACAAGATGCCGCTGAAGGTTGGGGTGGGGATGCGTATGCGTTTTATTTGAATGAAAACACAGACGAAACGATATTTATGATGGAGTCACTTTGGGATACGACAGAAGATGCACAAGACTTTGTGGATGCTTTTGATCAATATGCATCTCGACGTTGGGAGCCGATTTCAGAGACCCTTTCAGGTGCCAGGATGTGGCAAAGCCCAGATGTGAGCGTTGCTTTTTGGCATGAAGATGACATGACCCTTTGGGTGATGGCACCCAATGATGATTTACTGCAGATCATTATCTCAGAACTTCAATGAACAAAGACGAAAAGATCGCATACGGAAAAATTGATACAGCGCGGATAAAAGCGATTTTGTTTGATGTGGATGGCACCCTCAGCGATACAGATGATCATATGGTTGCGCGACTAGCAAGCAGACTAAAACCGGTTGCATGGCTGTTCAAAGATCGTGACCCCCAAGGGTTTGCCCGTCGTCTCGTCATGGCGGCAGAAACACCGGGGAATTTTTTCTATAACCTGGCAGATCGTTTGGGAATTGATAGGCATTTAGCAAAGTATTATAAATGGATGTCTACCAGGCAATTGGCGAGAAAGCCTGGACGAGAAAGATTTTGGCTTATTCCTGGCGTTCGCGAAATGTTGGAAGTGCTTTCTGAGGCTTTTCCGATGGGGGTTGTTAGCGCAAGGGATGACCAATCGACCAGGGCGTTTTTAAATTATTTTGGACTCACACATTTTTTTCAGGTTATCGTCACTTCTCAAACCTGTCAGTACACCAAACCCTATCCTGATCCGGTGATTTATGCGGCTAAGGTTTTAGATATAACGCCCGGAAATTGC
This sequence comes from Chloroflexota bacterium, assembly GCA_034189405.1. Taxonomy (GTDB): domain Bacteria; phylum Chloroflexota; class Anaerolineae; order Anaerolineales; family Anaerolineaceae; genus Brevifilum. The sequence goes on along the minus strand of JAXHUT010000286.1, from coordinate 3,386 downwards.
ATTATGGTCGGTGATACGATTGTTGATATTAAGGCTGGTAAATCCGCCGGTGCACAGACCGTTGCTGTATTATGCGGTTTTGGCACAGCGAAGGAACTTAAACGTGTTGGGGCTGATATGATATTGGCAGCGACCCCTGATATTCAATCAGTTTTGTCCCTTTGATCTTCTGGCTGGCTCTTTTGATTATTTGCGTGTGAGGTTTGAGTGTGTTTTTGGTTATAATGGTTGAGATGGAAGTTTACATTTTCGTAATGGGGAAATGATCGGCGGCAACATTAAAAGTATAAATCATCAGGAGCGTGTTAATGATGACCGATAAAGATAAAACTCAAAAATATTTAAAAAAATATCCCTGGCCTCGCCGGCGATTTATCCGTGGTGTGTTTGGCGGCATGGTTGATATTCTCGCCAACCTTCTTGTGCGCTGGGAAGTCACCGGGAAAGAGAATATTCCACAGAAGGGGCCATTATTAATTGTTGGGAACCATTTTAGTTTTTTGGATACTGTTGTCCCAATTCACGTGACAAATTGGCCTCTTGAATTTATTGGTGACTTTGAAATGCCAAATGTGCCAGCGCCGATGCGTATTTTTCCAAGCCTTTGGCAAACCTTAAAAATTGAGCAGGGAACGCCTAATTTTGAAGCATTACAAGCCTCACAAGCTGTTTTAGCACAGGATGGGGTTTTGGTGATTTATCCTGAAGGGCATGTCCACAGCGGGCCTTTGCGGCGAGCGCTGCCAGGCGCGGCTTATATGGCATTGCGCACGGGGGTGCCGATTCTACCCATGGCGACCATAAGTGATAATCATTGGAAACTTTTTAAAACACTCTCAGAGAAAAAACGTCGTTTGAGAATCTTTACGAAAATTGGGGAAGTCTTTGGTCCCTTGAGTTCTGATCACGACAAACGACCCTCGCGAGAAGATATCCGTGAAGCAGGGCATTTGATCATGTCGAAAATTGGCGCATTATTGCCTAAAGAATACCGTGGGGACTTCGACACCGAAATTTTCTGATGTGATTAAGAAATTGCTTATACGAGGCTGAAAAATTGTTTCAGCCTTTTTTATTCTGTTAAGCAAAACACCCCACAGCTTGCAGCGGAGATAGAAATTTTCAAGGTTTTGATTCCTGATTAAGAATCGAATGAATAAGTTTGAGGTATGATTTGATAGTCACTGCTCTTATGGTTTTCAGATATTTTTGAACTAAAATTACCAGGTTAGAAGGTGAATAGAAGGAATTTTTATGCAATATCGAGATTATTATCAGACTTTAGGTGTTAAAAAAGACGCTAGTCAGGATGAGATTAAAAAAGCTTATCGAAAGCTGGCTCGAAAATATCATCCGGATGTGAATCCTGATGACCCGAACGCTGAAGAAAAATTTAAGGACATCAACGAAGCCTACCAGGTGTTGTCTGATGAAGAGAAACGAAGCAAGTATGACCGCTTTGGTTCACAATGGAAGCAATACCAGCAAACTGGTGGACGAGCGGAGGACTTCGATTGGTCGCAATGGGCGAGCCAGGGACAACCCGGAGGGGGGTATCGTACCGTGTCCCAGGAAGAATTTGAGCAAATGTTTGGAGGGGGTTTGGGTGGCTTTTCTGATTTCTTTTCGACCTTATTCGGCGGTATGGCTGGTGCTAGGTCTTCCCAGCGGACTGCTGGAGGGGCGGGGTCGTACGCCATGCAGCGCGGTCAGGATATTGAACATAGCGTTCAGATATCATTGGAAGAAGCTTTTAGTGGAACAACCAGGGTATTGACCTTTGAAGATGGGCGTAGGATCGAAGCAAGCATCCCACCTGGCGTGAAGACAGGGTCCAAAATTAGATTAAGCGGCCAGGGAGGCGAAGGGCCGCGCGGTTCCGGTGACCTCTACCTGAAAATTAAAGTTGCCCCCCATCCGAAATTTTCCCGTGATGGGGACGATTTAAGAATTGTTCAGCCGGTCGATCTCTTTACAGCGCTCTTGGGGGGTGAGCTTGAAGTCTCTACCATCGATAAGACGGTTAAATTGACTGTGCCTCCGGAGTCGGATTCTGGAAAGACATTCCGTTTAAAGGGTTTGGGGATGCCTAAACTCAACAATCCTGAAAAGCGCGGTGATTTATTTGTGACCTTGCAAATCCAGGTCCCTAAAAAAATAACAGCAGAACAAAAGAAGAAATTCAAGGAATTACAAAACTCTGTTAAATAAATTCTCCAAACGCCCTGTCATTGACGGGGTTTTTCTTTTTAGGGATTAATGCCTATCAACTTTTTCTCAATTCAGTGTAATTGTGATCCGTATTTAGTGAGCGCTATCTAAATGATAAAATTATGTCAGTCAAATTAATAACGATGCAATCATGACCTGTGGAGTAAAGTGACGAATAAGCACATCAAAATTTTCTCAAATCTTGATGACCTCAGCCAAGCTGCCGCCGAATATTTTATAAGTTTGGCTGCCAAATCCATACGGAAACGAGGTTATTTTTCAGTCGCGCTTTCAGGCGGGGGGACACCCAAGCCTTTGTATAAAGCATTGGGATCACCTGACCAACAAAGCCGATTAGATTGGAAAAATATCCACCTATTTTGGGGTGATGAACGTTGTGTGCCACCCGAACATCCCGACTCAAACTACCGTATGGTCAGGGAGGAAATGTTATCCAACATTACGATCGCCGCAGAAAATATTAACCGTGTGCCTGCGGAATTGGAGGCTCACAAAGCTGCTTTTTCTTATGAAGAGAAATTAAGAGGGTTTTTCCAGGGAGAATGGCCTCGATTTGACCTGGTTTTGCTGGGAATGGGTGATGATGGACATACAGCCTCACTTTTTCCTCATTCAGCCGGGTTAAACGAGGAACAACGCTGGTTTATTGCAAACTATGCGCCCGAACCGGATACGTGGCGTTTGACACTTACAAAAAATGCGATAAACGCGGCCCGTCACATCGCTGTGATTGTTGCTGGAGATTCAAAAGCAGAGGTGCTGGCGGATGTGTTGGAAGGTGTGTATCAACCTGATGTGACGCCCATCCAATTAATTGGGCCAAAAAACGGTCACATGATTTGGTTTTTGGATCAGGCTGCTGCCAAAAAGCTTGTTGATCCGGAAAAACCTTAGAATCCTTCAACAAGGTTTAGGTTGGTTATGGTACATAAAATATCTCTTGATATGTTAAGAAAAATCTCCTTATTCCAGGATTTTATGGCGGTGGATCTTTTAGAGATCCAAAAACTACTGCACTATCAAGCGGTAGAAAAAGATGATATTTTGCTTCTGGAAGGGGGCTTTTCAAATCAGTTGATTTTTGTTAAAAGTGGCTGGTTTAAGTCAGAAAAGACTTCCAAAGAAGGACGGCAGCAAACTTTACGCTTTATCGG
>JAXHUT010000285.1:0-2379 GCA_034189405.1 Chloroflexota bacterium | reverse complement strand
CTCATCCCTCAGTGACCGGGATGGTCGGTGTGATTGGTTGGGGATGCCCAGCTCGTCCAGGCGGTTGGTGAGCGCGAAGCGGAGCACATCGGGCATAAAGGGCGCCAGGATCACAATTTCACCCGGGGGGACGCCATCCTTTAAAAGGTCGGCAATTTGATCGGCAACCCATGCAATCATCCCGGGAAAATACTTGGGGTTTTCTTTTGGGGAGACAAAAGCAGCGCGAACTGCTTCAAATGAAGGTTCTGGATTTGGCTCTGGGATGCCTTTTAATCGGGCGATTGTGTTGTTGACCCCAAGTGTGACCTGGGTGATACCATCACCGGAGACAAGGTTTTGCTTGAAATTGAGGGTTTCATCACAGGATTCTTTAAGCGATAGGGCGCTTTTGACATCAGCGCCTAAGAAAGATCGGTAACCTGCTCCCTGATCAAAGATGATCAGGGCTGAATCAAAATCTGGCAGCCAATCTTTTAAGATATCATGGGAGACAGGCGTGTCTTCTTCGATATTATCCACGATCAGGTGTCGATACGACTGGGACAGGTAAGATCGGCACATCGGGGAAGTCCACAGGTGTTTCATAAAGACTGCCACTTGAAGTGAAAAATCCAGCAAATTGTTTTCAAGGCAAAAAGCTCTGAATTGATCTGCACAAAATTGAACATCGTCATAAATGTGCAATTGTTCAATGTCACCCACCCACGCGGATTTTAAACGTTCCCCGATCTCCTGGTAAGGGAAGCCAACCACGGCAGATTTATTCAAATTGTCCAGGATTTGGGCATAAATACGGTTTCTGTTAATCGTTAAACTGTCGAACAAGCCTTTTTCTTCGATTAATGGGCGCACAAGATGTGCCATATAATACTGGGCAGTCTCGAGGGTCAGGAAATTGGGAGGTTTATTCGGTGCGCCAAACCCAGCATCATAACCCACCAGCGGCCAGAAAAGATCCACCATGCGGCGTGCCAACCCCCCTAATGTGAGGGTATTTACAACCCCATGGGCATGAACGCCTTCTTGATACAGCGCATTTTGATAGGGAATGGCTAATGGCCGTTGGGGGGCAAAAATCAAAATTTCGTAGGGTGGCACCCCTGATTGGAGCAACTTCTGAAGCCATTGGGTCCCGGATGTTGTCTTTCCTGAACCTGCAGGGCCCTGCAGAAAATACTTCGCATGTATGGGTTTGCTTAAGAGCTTTTCTTGGTCAGCAGTTAAGGGCATGTTTGTATTATAGCCGAAAAGATTAGATTTCGAAGAAAGCATCTCAGGTATAATATCCGAACCTGATTATCTGACAGAAATTTGAAAGGAAACGATCGAATGACAAATGAACTGACGCCTTTTTTCTCACCAAAAGGGGTGGCAATTATTGGTGCATCCAGCAATCCCCGAAAGTTAAGTCACGGTATTCTTAAAAACTTGACCACTTATGGGTTTAAAGGTGGGATTTATCCCGTTAATCCCGGTGCCGATAAAATCCTAGGGTTGACCGTTTTCCCTGAAGTTGCCCGAGTTCCTGACCCGGTGGACCTTGCGGTGATTGTTTTGCCGGCACCAATGACGCCAGATATCTTACGTGCTTGTGGCGAACGGGGCATCAAAGCTGTGATCATCATTTCAGGCGGTTTCCGTGAGATCGGGGATCACGGCATGCAGTTGGAAGGGGAATGCAAAAAGATTGCAGATGATTATGGTATACGTTTGATTGGCCCTAATTGTGTGGGCACGATGGATCTGCATACAGGATTAAATACGACCTTCATTGAAGGCGTTCCCGATAAAGGGTCGATTGGATTCTTGTCGCAGTCGGGCGCAATTTGCGGCGGCGTGGTAGATTATATCGCCAATAAGCATATTGGTTTTTCGCATTTTGCCAGTTTGGGGAATGAGCTGGACGTTGATGAAACGGATATGATCGCTTATTTTGGTGAGGATCCCCAGGTTAAGGTGATTGCAGCTTATATTGAAGGCATTCAAAATGGGCAAAAATTTCTGCAGATCGCCAGTGAGGTTTCAAAAGAAAAGCCGATCGTTTTATTGAAAGCAGGTCGGTCAGATGCTGGCGCCCGGGCGGTCTCTTCCCATACCGGTTCCCTGGCGGGTGCCTATACAGCCTACCAGGCTGCTTTTAAGCAAGCTGGTGTGATCGAAGTGCCTGATTTAGCAGCGTTGTTTGATGTTGCCTGGGCTTTGAGCTGTCAGCCACTGCCTGAGGGCAATCGTGTGGCAATTTTCACCAACGCTGGGGGTCCGGCAGCATTGGCTTCGGATTCGCTGGCTGCAAATGGGTTTTCTCTGGCAACTATCGGTGATCAAAAGCAAAAGCAGCTGGCTGAAAAACTCAATCCAAGTGCGCAGGTCTTTAAT
>JAXHUT010000284.1:0-9891 GCA_034189405.1 Chloroflexota bacterium | reverse complement strand
CACGCAGCAAACACCACCACCGGAAGCCATCAACCTTCTTGATCGTGCAAATGTAACTTCCGGTGAACGCCGGTTGGTACTGGTAACAGCCCACCGCCGCGAGAATTTTGGTCAGCCTATTAGAGACATCTGCGCTGCCTTAAAAAAACTAGCGCAAAACTATCAGGATGAAATCACACTGATCTACCCGGTACACCTGAACCCCAATATCCAGCAGCCCGTTTATGAAATACTTTCAGGGATTGAGAATATCATACTTCTGGACCCGCTGGATTATCTGCCCCTTGTGCATCTTATGAAAAAAGCGGCGCTGATCTTGACCGATTCCGGGGGAATACAGGAAGAAGCCCCTTCTTTAGGTGTGCCAACCCTTGTGCTCAGAGAAATCACTGAAAGGCAAGAGGGTGTGGAAGCGGGCACCCTCAAACTCGTCGGGACAAATGCCCAAAGGATTTTTACCGAAGCAAAGTTACTTCTGGATGATCCTCAAGCCCATGCCCAAATGGCTGGCGCGGTGAACCCATATGGGGATGGTTATGCCGCGCGGCGAATCGTTGAATCCCTGCTTGAAACCCGGGTGGAGATGTGATGGAAAACAAAAAAGATTTCTATACCCGCCTGGTTTATGCACGACAATGGCCTGTTATTGGTAAATTGTTTTACTATCTTTTAAAATTATTGGGTTCAGAAATCCCCATTTCCGTGCCCATTGGACCTGGATTCCTGCTCGAACATGGGGGGCATGGGGTTGTTATCCACAGCAAAGCCAGGATCGGTGCCCGTGTACACATCTACCAGGGGGTCACATTGGGGCGTGCGGATATCTACTTGCCAATGTCCCACTCGAGGTTTAAAGGCATCGATATCGGCGATGATGTTATCCTTTCTCCCGGGTGTAAAATATTGTGCAAAGAAGGTGTGCTCAAAGTTGGCAATGGAACCGTCATTGGGGCAAATGCAGTGCTCTTACAATCCACAGGTGATGATGAAATCTGGGCAGGGTCACCCGCACGTTGCGTTGGAAAACGACCGCGAATTGGTGATCTGACAGCATGAAACCCCAGATTTGCCTTGTGCCTAAATTGGAAGGATTGGGCGGCATGGTTTCCTTTCAAGGGAAGTTTATCCAGGGCTTGCAAGACCGGGAGATTGCAACTACTTTTGATATCACCGATCCAAAAAACACCGCTATTCTTGTCATCGGAGGCACGCGCCACATTTTACAGCTATGGCGTGCGAAACGCCGTGGTGTGCGCATTGTCCAGCGGTTGAACGGTATGACCTGGCTGCACAAGGTCGAAAGAACGCCATTGCCGGCGGCTTTCAAAGCAGAACGCAACAACCAGATCCTGGCTTTTATCCGCCATTTTCTAGCAAATCACATCATTTATCAAAGTGAATTCAGCCGTGATTGGTGGCAGCGTGAATTCGGCAAAGATTCCACACCTGTGAGTGTCGTTTATAACGGGGTTGACCTTCTACAATTTGCACCACAAGGTCCAGAAGAACGTCCAAAAGACCATTTTCGCCTGTTACTGGTCGAAGGCCATCTTAATTTTGCCAATAGCCGGGGGTTGGAAACAGCCGTCAGGCTGACACAAAGTATAAAACACAAGTATGGTCTAAATGTGGAAATGGTGGTCGTTGGCGATGTCGCTGATGCGCTTAAAGCACATGTCCACAGCATGGCGCACGATCTCTGGGTCACGTGGCGCGGCATCGTGCCCCACGCGTTGATCCCATCCATTGATCGAACAGCGCATGTATTGTTCAGCGCAGACCTGAATGCCGCCTGCCCCAACAGCGTGATTGAAGCCATGGCGTGTGGCTTGCCAGTCGCTGCATATGACACCGGCGCGTTAAATGAATTGGTTCAGGGTGGCGCTGGTGAAGTTGTCCCATACGGCGCGGACCACTGGCAGCTTGAAGCCCCTGATCTCGCGCCCCTGGCAAACGCCTGTGTCAAAATAATGGAAAACAACCCCCGGTATCGGCGAGCTGCACGCGAACGGGCTGAAACCGCCTTTGGTTTAAACACAATGGTAGACTCCTATCTGGAAGTTTTGGTGGGTTGATGAATATCTTTCCGGGGAAAGTCGGCTTAATTCAACGGGTTCTCCCGCATTATCGAAAACCATTCTTCGACGCCTTGGGAAGAGCCTGCACAGGGGGGCTCGGTATTTTTTCTGGAAGCCCCCGACCCGACGAAGGCATAAAACCTGTGGACGAACTGGATCATGCCCAGATTACACAGGGGGAGAACCGCCACATTTTCGGGGGGCGCTCATACATGTGCATTCAACTCGGCCTGATAAATTGGTTGAAGACCTGGGACCCGGACGTCCTGATTGTTGAAGCCAACCCCAGGTACTTATCCACACCCTTTGCAATCCGCTGGATGCGCGCAAGGGGACGCCCCGTGATCGGTTGGGGCTTGGGTGCGCCACCCATCTCTGGGCCCTTCGCATCCCTGAGATCGCAAATCCGGAAAAAATTTATTCAAGGTTTTGACACATTGATTACTTACAGTAAGACTGGCGCTTCAGCATATGCCAATTTGGGGTTCCCAAAAGAACGCATCTTCGTTGCTGCAAACGCAGTCACCCCACCGCCCACGCACCCTTTGCCGGAACGTCCAAATCCAGAGGAAATCCACAAAGCGCAAGTCCTTTTTGTCGGTCGATTACAACAAAGAAAAAAACTCGACAATTTGATGGCTGCCTGTTCACAACTGCCAGAAGCTTTGCAGCCCAAAGTAGTGATCGTTGGCGACGGCCCTGATAAGCGCCGTCTTGCAAAAATAGCAGAAAAAATTTACCCGGGGACAATTTTCACCGGCGCGCTCTATGGTGAAAATTTAGCCCAACAATTTCGACGAGCCGACCTCTTCGTATTGCCTGGTACCGGCGGTCTGGCAATTCAACAGGCGATGAGTTATGGTCTGCCTGTCATTGCTGCCCAGGCGGACGGCACACAGGCAGACCTTCTTCGTGAGGCGAATGGTTGGCAAATACCTACGGATGACATCACAGCTTTGAAAAACACCCTTGAAAAAGCCCTCACAGATAAAGCCGCTTTGCGTGAAATGGGTGCAGAGAGCTACCGAATTGTCTCAGAAGAGATCAACGTGGATCAGATGGTCCGTGTTTTTATTGAAGCCTTGAACCGGAGCCAATCATGAAACGCCATATTCTTATTGTGGCTGATGGGCGCAGCCCGACTGCACAAAGCTGGATTGAGAATGTCCTTTCATTAGGATACCGGGTCAGTTTAATCTCCACTTTTCATTGTGAGAAGCTAGAGGGAATCGCACATTTTTATGTCCTGCCTGTTGCTTTCAGCCGTTTCAGCGCAGGATCAAAGGACAAAATGGAAGAATCCACCCATAACCTAAGAAAGTTGGTCAAGCGTTTTGCGCCGCGCCTCCAAAAACTACGCTACACCCTCGGCCCCCTATCTCTGCTGAGATACTCAAGGCAATACCAAACGCTGGTAAACGGGATTGCACCAGATCTCGTCCATGCGCTGCGCATCCCCTACGAGGGGATGCTCGCAAGCTACACCCCAAAACATATTCCATTGATCCTCGCGATCTGGGGGAATGATTTGACCTTACACGCCAAAGGCTCCTGGATGATGGGTTATTTTACACGAGAGAGCTTGTCACGAGCGAATGGCCTCACATCGGACACCCAGCGTGATATCCCTTTGGCAATCAACTGGGGTTTAAGCTCGGATTCCCCCGTGTTAACTGTGCCAGGTTCCGGCGGATTGGATTTGGCTGCCATTGAAAATACACAGCCTTTTATTAATCGTTATGGCATTCCTAAAAACACCACCTGGGTGGTTAACCCGCGTGGTTTGCGTCCGGGCTCCGTACATCAGGAAGTATTTTTCGAAGCCATCCCTGAAGTGCTCAAAGGACGACGGGATATCAGCTTTATTTGCCCCAACCTTGATGGACAACCGCAAGCCCAGGCGTGGGTAAAGCAGTTTGATGTTGAAAAACATGCCTTCTTATTGCCAAAGCTAGCCCAATCACAACTATGGGACTTGTTCAAAAAATCCGCCTTGTTTATCTCCCCGAGCAGTCATGACGGTACACCCAACACATTGCTTGAGGCAATGGCCTGCGGCTGCTTGCCCATCCTTGGTGATATCGATTCGTTGCGTGAATGGATTGATCACGGAAAAAATGGCTTGCTGGTAGACCCCCACAATCCACATGCACTTGCACAAAGTATCCTTACCGGGCTCAACCAACCCAATTTACGTCGCGATGCTGCTGAAATAAACTATGAAATAATAAAAAATCGAGCATCAAAAAATGTAACACGCCCAAAAATTGAAGACTTTTATTCCAAATTACTCGACTAACGGGCGTTTGCTAATAATTCCGCGATCCTGACTCCCCCCACAAAGTGCGGTCTTCCCTTTTTTTGGCGTTTTTTCAGAGAACTCGTTTACCAAATTAAAAAATACTTCTCCCCCACATAAAGTAGAAGATTAATCGATTTCAAGAACATTTCGTTTATAATTTGAACAACACTTCAATTAAAAACAGATGATCAATCAACAAAGGATGGAAAATGACACAAATAAACTTCCCAAATGATTTTATATGGGGCGCAGCCACTGCTTCATACCAGATTGAAGGCGCATGGGACCAAGATGGCAAAGGTGAAAGCATCTGGGACCATTTCTCCCATCAGCCTTATCGAATTTTCAACGATGACACCGGCGATATTGCTTGCGATCATTATCATCACATGCCGCAGGACGTGGCATTAATGAAAGACCTCGGACTTAAGTCCTACCGGTTTTCGATTAGTTGGCCGCGCATCTTACCAGACGGCGTCGGAAGGGTAGAACCGCGTGGGCTGGATTTCTATGATCGTTTGGTTGACAAATTGTTAGAATCTGGGATCATGCCGATGGCAACCCTAAACCATTGGGACTTCCCCCAGGCTTTAGAAACGATGGGTGGATGGACAAACCGGGATAGTATGGATTGGTTCACGGACTATGCCAAGGTTGTCTTTGAAAAACTAGGCGATCGCGTATCTTTCTGGGCAACCCATAATGAGCCCTTCGTTATCGCCATGTTAGGCTATGCTGAAGGTGTTTTTGCCCCAGGAATTGCCAGCTTTCCACAAGCGTTCCAGGCAACCCACCATTTGCACCTGGCACACGGTAAGACCGTAGAGCTTTATCGCCAATTGGGATTAAAAGGTCAAATTGGGATTGTGCTCAATTTAGCCACCTTTAAGCCAAAAACAAACCAACCTGAAGATATCGATGCTGCCAAACGTATGGAAGATATGAACAATAACTTATACCTGGATCCAATCTTCAAAGGAGAATACCCGGATGCGTTTATGTCGTGGATTGGCAAGAGTGGCCCCGAAATCCAGGATGGTGATATGGCAATCATCAGCCAGCCCATCGATTTCCTTGGCGTAAATTACTATTTTGGCCAAATTGTCAGCTACAGCCCCCAGGGCTATATGAAATTTCAGGTACAACCCAATATTGACCCGGGTTGGGGAATAACTCAAAAAGATTGGGGGATTTGCCCATCTCAGCTTAAAGCTTTATTACTGCACCTTAAAGACGATTACGGCAATCCGCCCATGTATATTACAGAAAATGGAACAGCGCTTATTGAACCTGTTGACGAAAGCGGATATGTGAATGACCAGGGACGGATCAACTACTTACGAGCCCACTTCCAGGCAGCGCACCAGGCTGTTCAGCTAGGTGCCAACCTTAAAGGCTATTATATTTGGAGCCTGATGGACAATTTCGAGTGGGCGGACGGTTATGATCAGCGATTTGGTTTGATCCATGTCGACTTCGAAGATCCAGAGCGAAAACGGACACCTAAAGCCAGCTTCAACTGGTATCGGGATGTGATCAAAACGAAGGGTTTCACTAACTAAAAAAACAAAAAAAAGACGGCCCAGAACACAGGACCGCCCTCTTTTCACTTTTAAGTCTTATTGCTCAATTGTTCTTGCCGCCCTGACGTAAGCCCTGTGACACACCAGTGCCGTCACAGCTACCATCAGCAGACGAGTTCAACTGACGTTGAGCACCATACCCCGTTCCTTCACTGAGTCGGCTTTGTTGAGGAACACAATCGCCCGTGGGTTCGAATTCGCCAGTATTCAGTCGTTCTTGCTGCATGAAGCCGGTTTCACTTAATCCAAGTTGTTCTCGTAATTGCTGAGGGTCACAATCTGCATCGCATTCACCTTCCTGCATCTCAAACAATCGGGTGCGTGTTCGTGTCAGCATCGGATCTGCATCATCATTTTGAATGCCGTTTTGATACCCGTATTCATATTCCAATGTCTCAGGCTCAGGAACGGCAGCGCCCACCTGTGGTTCAACATCATCCTGGGCATAAGTCGTTTTTACGACCCCAAAGACTCCGATGGCTAAAATTAGTGTAATTGTTAATCCTACAAAAGTTTTCTTAATCATGGTTACTCCTTTTTTATAACGAAATTTTCAACTTCTAAATCGGATCTTACAATACCCATTTTAAAGGAGCAGCATATAAAAAGAATGAACAGTCTGTGAAGTTTTTGTGAAGGTTAAGGAATATCCCATCTGAGTCCTGTACATCAGGCAATCTATAAAAAAGTCGTCAATTTGTCCTAGTAAAACAAACGACGACCAAAATCGGCCGTCATTTGGCTAAGCTTTACAGCTTACTCGCAAAATAACGCTGCTTGATTATGAAAGTTCTTTAAATCGCAAGAGGTTAATTCTCTCAAAAAACAAAGGGCCCCACCAGGACACCCACAAACCAATCAACGTGTAGCGAACAAATCTCAAGAAATAACTGATTAAATCACCCTTATCAGGGAAAATTTGTCCCAAACCAAAATACAGGATGAGCAGACCGACCAAACCAACCAGGAAACGAGCAAGGCGCTTCCAGTCTCCTTCCCTTGCTGAGAAATAACCTTTACTTGCCGTTAACATCACATAACCGCCCAACATGCCAAACCACGTGCCACATAAAGTCAAAGCGCCTTCCAGACCATAAGGATCAACATCGCCGGCTCTTTCAGCCCATTCAGGGGGCATCTCCCACGGACCAACCATCCAGCGGGCTCCGAGGATCAAAGCCAGAAGAGCGCATGCACTGACCGCCACAAGGACCAGTTTGCTGGTTGTGCTTAGCTTGCTGATCCAATCGCCAATCCTTTTATGCCAGGCTGAAAATGCCCACACCAACAATCCTCCAAGGATCCATCCTAAAAGCACATCGCTTAAGAAATGTACACCAAGATAGAGCCTTGATACACCGATAAGGAAAATAAGGATCAACGATAGGATTTTAAACCAGCGTTTCTTGACCTCAACAGCCAACCACCCCCACATTGTTGCGGAAATTTGTGCATGCCCGGAAGGCAGACCAAAGGATGTTTCAAAAGAATAGGCATGCACACGGCTGCTAACCCAGTAAGGCCTGGGGCTGTGAAATATAAATTTAAAGAATGCGTTTAAGCTGCTGCCCAACAAGAAAATGATGCCCACACGAAGGCCAAGCATCTGATCAAAGCACCAATAAATGGTCGGCAACAGTAGGATAAAAAACTGTTCGTACCCAAGGGCAGTGATGGCTTGCATCGGCAGGATCAGCCATTCTCCTAAACCTTGTAAAAAGATGTTTACGACAATCTCGATTTCGTTGATAAATGGCATGGTCATACCCTCCAGGCAATATTTGGCTGAACGATCAATTTCTCTTCAATTTTATCCTATTAAAAGACCTAGCCACAAAAATTTACGACCTGGATAAGGGTTGTTTGCAAGAAAAAATATTATTGAGGTTTTAAAATTTTTACAATTCTTCCTCAAACAAACGCTGCACAATATCCTGTCCTTCGTCAAGTATCTTTTGCAGATGATCTTCGCCCTTGAAGCTCTCCGCATAAACTTTGTAAATATCTTCTGTGCCCGATGGACGCACAGCTACCCAGCCATTTTCTGTCTCGATTTTCAATCCACCAATATCCGCCCCATTCCCTTTCGCTTTGGTGAGTATTGCTTCAATCTTATCGCCCCCCAAACGATCGGCGTTGACCATTTGCGGTGTTAGTTTATTGAAAACCGCTTTTTGTTCCCTGGTCGCTTTCGCTTCCAATCGACGATAAAAGGCATACCCGAATTTTGATTCGAGCTCTTCATAATGGGTCATTGGATCTTTACCTGTGATGGCTAATAATTCTGCGGCAAGCAGATCTAATATGATCCCATCCTTATCTGTGGTCCAGACAGTGCTATTTTTCCTTAAAAAGGAAGCCCCTGCACTTTCTTCGCCGCCAAAACCCAGTGTGCCATCCAGCAAACCGGGCACAAACCACTTAAATCCCACCGGCACTTCTATCACTTTTCTACCGAGGGATTTTGCCACACGGTCCAACATGGCGCTCGTTACCACGGTCTTCCCAACTGATACGCCTTCCAGCCAACCCATTCGGTTCTGAAATAGATACGCTACAGCAACCGATAGGTAATGGTTTGGTGCCATCAGCCCACCTTTTGGGGTAACAATCCCGTGTCGGTCATAATCCGGGTCGTTCCCAAAAGCGATATCAAATTTATCTTTGAGCTCAATCAAGCCCGCCATTGCATAGGGTGAAGAGCAGTCCATCCTGATTTTTCCATCATGATCCACTGTCATAAACCGGAAAGTAGGATCAACAACAGGGTTGACCACTTCGATATTGAGCCCATAGGTCTCTGCAATCGGCATCCAATATTCAACACCGGCACCACCGAGGGGATCCACGCCAATTTTAATGCCGGCTGCTTTTATCGCACCCATGTTGACGACACTTTCCAGGTCATCAACATAAGGTTTGATATAGTCAAAAAAGTGTGTGCTGACTTTTTTGATTGCCGATTCCCATGGAATACGTTTGATGTCTTTTAAATTATTTTCCAGGATCTCATTTGCGCGATCTTGAATTGTCCGGGTTACTTCTGTTCCAGCCGGCCCACCTTCGGGTGGGTTGTATTTAATGCCGCCATCTCGCGGTGGGTTATGGGAGGGTGTGATCACGACCCCATCTGCTTTACCTGCACTGCGGGTACGATTATATGTCAGTATTGCATGGGAAACAACAGGCGTTGGGGTGTACCCCAACCCCTCTTGAAGCATGATTTCAACATCATTCGCAGCAAAAACTTCTACCGCCGTCCTGAGGGCAGCTTCCGACAGGGCATGGGTATCCTTGCCGATATAAAGCGGACCCGTCGTGCCCTGGCTCGCACGGTATTCAACAACAGCCTGACTGATTGCTAAAATATGATTTTGATTGAAATCATGGTCAAAGGACGAACCACGATGACCAGAAGTGCCAAAAGACACCCGCTGCGCAGGCTCCTTTGGGTCTGGCGATTCTGTATAATAAGCGGCAAGCAATTTGGGAACGTCAATCAATAAATCAGGGGGGGCAGGTTTTCCAGCTAAGGGGCTTATCGTCATCTTACCATCCTTTTTGATATCAACTGATTGATGTTCAAATTATACCTGAGAGCTTGGTTCCTTACACAAGGGTAATCGGTGTAAAGGCAGGTATTAGGAATTGGTAATTAGGTATGGGGCACCCAATACCTGGCGCTGTGACTTATGCTGTTTAAGGTTGAGAAGAATTTTTGGTTTTATTCATTTTTTGGCGTGAGGCCTTTAGGTCGATTATTACTTGGTGTCGGGTATTCGTTGTCAGGACTTAGTAAATTATGACCCATCCTGATTTATTACGAAAAAGATAATAAGTCTTCCCTATCCTGCCCCTTTCCATGCCTCTGCGTTGGCAATGCGGGCGTTAAGAGGTGGGTGGTGTTTCTTTTCTACAACCACCCACC
>JAXHUT010000283.1:0-4708 GCA_034189405.1 Chloroflexota bacterium | reverse complement strand
TTGCTACAGAATTAGCTGAATTAAAGTCAACGGTTCTCGAATCTTTGGAAGAGAGTATTGATGTCCAATACGGATAAAGAAGAATTTCTCCGGTCAGAAAAATACGTTGGCGAAATTTCCGAAGAGATTGCCTCACGGATGAAATTGTCCATAAGCAAGGAGGACTTTCTTGCAAATGTGAGGAAAAATGTCGATCTGGACGGAAAACCTGAACCGGAAAAGAAAATTAAAGAGATGGTCGAGAATCTATCGCGACAATCCAAACAAATTTCAACGCGCGTTCGCTTTAGGAATGTGGGAACTGTTCATCACATAGGAAGTGGGGTCGCCACAGTCTCTGGGTTGCCAAATGTAAGCATCGATGAAATCGTCATCTTCCCAACAGGTGTTGAAGGCATGGCTTTAAATCTTGATAAAAAACGTGTCGATTTAATCATGCTGGGAAGTGAAAAAGGGATCCGGGGGGGAGACCTGGTACAGGCAACAGGAGATCGGTTAAAAGTGCCAGTCGGCTCTCAACTTTTAGGACGCATCATTGATCCATTGGGAGTCCCACTGGACACAGATGAACCTGTTGAGGCAAGCGAATTTCGGTACTTATCACGAATTGCACCCGGGGTAATCGAACGCGCACCGGTCAATGAATCTCTGTTCACCGGGACCAAAATCATTGATACCCTCTTTCCAATTGGTCGCGGTCAAAGGGAACTCATCCTTGGAGATCGTGAGACCGGAAAAACGACATTGGCAGTCGATGCAATCCTCAGTCAAAAAGACACCGACGTAAGATGTGTTTATGTTGCAATTGGTCAAAAGAAATCCAGCACACTCTCGATCATTGAAACACTCCAAAAACGCAACGCACTTTCCTACACTTCAATCGTCATGAGCAGCCCTGATGACCAACCGGCACTAAGATATCTTGCCCCCTACACAGGAATGACAATTGCAGAATTCTTTCTTGATCAGGGCTTGGATGTACTAATTGTATTCGACGACCTCAGCAGACATGCTGATTCTTATCGTGAATTAAGCTTGCTGCTGCGGCGTCCACCGGGACGTGAGGCCTATCCAGGTGATATTTTCTATATCCACTCGAGATTACTTGAACGGGCTTGCAAACTAAATCAGGAAAATAACGGCGGATCAATTACCGCCTTGCCGATTGCTGAAACACAAAATGGGAATTTATCCGGTTATATTCCCACAAACCTGATCTCAATCACCGATGGTCAATTAATGCTGGATGCTGATCTTTTTAACCAGGGGCAGAAACCCGCGATTGATATTGGTCGTTCCGTTTCTCGCGTTGGCGGAGCAGCACAAAGACCGGCTATCCGAAATCTTGTTGGCAACTTAAAACTCGAATTGTCGCAATATGAAGAAGTTGAACACTTCACCAGATTTGGGACGGAAGTTGATCAGGCAACGCGACAGCAAATCGAAAAGGGAAAGCGCATTTTAAATATCCTGAAACAAAAACCCAATCAACCCTACACATTCTCGCTCACCGTCGTTCTCTTATATGCACTGATAAATGGCTATTTGGATAATGTGCCTTTTCCTCTGATGGGTCGTTATCAAGATGAATTAAAATCATATTTTCCACACAATGAAAGTAAGTTATTAAACGATATCAACAGGGAAGGTGCATTGACACAGGAAATCACCGGGGACTTACAGCGAGCGCTGACCGATTTTAACGATGGCTGGGGAGAAAAGAAAGGTGCATTATCATGAAAATGGTTATGGCAGTCGTTCCATCCAGTAACGCAGAAGATGTTTTGGATGCGTTAATCAACCGTGGGCACACAGCAACTTATGCAAATACAAAGGGTGGTATGCTCCGACAAAGTCAATTCTCCCTGTTTATCGCAGTAAGTAAGGAAAAACTCGATGAAGTGTTGGAAATCATCAAGAGGAGCTGTCGCACACAAGTTGAAATGAGTATTGTGGACTCCCGAGATGAAGATATAGTGGATATGCCGCCCGTTGTCGCCGATTTAGGCGGCGCAATCGCCTTTGTCTGGGATATCAATCGAATTGAAACTTTTTAATTAACATAATGGCACAAAATTTTGAAAACGCAAAATCGCGTCTTGAGAATATCTCCACAATCGAACCGTTACTTGGGGCGCTCAGAACCATGTCCATGGGTACATGGCAAATGGCACTCAAAAATATTGAGCAGATGAATACCTATGAAGAAAATTACAATCACATCATTGCTGAAATACTACCCCATATCAAAAAACCACGATTCAAATCCAAGAAACGTAAAGATAAAAAACCAGAGATAACCGATACCATCATCCTTTTAATTGGCACAGAGCGAGGGTTATGTGGAAAATTCAATGACACATTGATTGATCAATCGCTGAACTGGATTGAGGATTTGGATGTTCCTTCTTACCAAATCTGGGCAATGGGATCGAGATTGATCCGCAAACTTAAGCCAATGGATGTTAAAATTTCGTGGCGGCAAATATTGCCAACAACAGATTTATTGACCTATCAACAAGCTTTCATCCAAACTCAAAAATGGGTTGAGCAGTATGAGGCATATGCCTTCAATCACTTTTTTGTATTATTTAACCAAATCGAAAAAGGTGGGCAATATCAGTTTTCAACGTTTGAATTACTCCCCTATGAAAATCAATTCCTTCAGACTTCACAAAATCAACGAACTGAAAAGTGGCCCCCGCCGATTATTGAGACAGACCCGAAAGGTATTTACTTTAAAATTATTCAGCATTATATTGCCGCAAGTTTTTACAAATTAACGCTAAAATCTGCAGCAGCAGAACATGCAGCAAGGTTTAACCTCATGGAAGAGGCAAAAAACAATGCCGAGGACATCATAGAAGAGTTGCAGAGAGTCATCAATTCAGAAAGAAAACGACAAATTACCCAAGAAATGCAGGAGCTTGCAGCAGGCGCAGGTCTGTTAGATAATCAGTAAATAATTTTATTATTAACAAAACTCAAACTTATCTTAACAGGAGAGAAAAATTGAGCGGAAAGAAAAAATACACAATAGGGATTAATTTCGGCGCTGAATCCGTTAGGGCAATCATAGTGGACGTCAATAATGGGGATCTGGCGGCAACAACCAGTTATTCTTATTACCATGGAATTATTACCGACAAACTGCCTGGTACAGATATTGTTTTGGACGAAGGTTGGGCTTTACAACATCCGCAAGATTATATCAATGCATTGAAAAGAACAGTTCCAAAATTGATGAAAGAAAGCAAAATTAGTCCCGATCAAATCATAGGTATTGGGACTTCCTTTGTAGGGTCGACACTTATACCAACCACAGCGGATGGTACACCTTTAGCGCTCATCGAGGATTTTGCACATGAACCTCACGCCTGGCCAAAACATATTCATCATCAATCCGCTAAAGAAAAAGCGAACAAATTAACCCAGCTGGCAACTGACCGATTTGAAACATTTTTAGATCGATACGGTGGAAAATTAAATCATCAATGGTTTTTCCCTAAGGTTTGGGAGATCTACGACGATTCCTCGTTGATCTATAATGCTGCCGATAAAATGATTGAGGCTTCTGACTGGATAGTTTGGCAGCTCACTGGTGTTGAAACTCGAAATCAGTGCGCAGCAGGCTACAAAGCGCTCTGGTCAAAAAGTGAGGGCTTTCCCCTTGAAACTTTTTTTAGTGCGATGGACACGGATTTGACTAATGTCGTGGATCAAAAAATGAAGCGGGAAATCTCCCCTCTCGGGTTACAAGTAGGTGAATTGACCGAAGAAGCATCACAATGGATGAAACTTAAACCTGGAATCCCCGTTTCAAGCGGGGTTCTTAGCAGTCATGCCGCAGTTCCTGCTGCCACTGTGGCTGAGCCGGGGAAGATGGCAATTATTCTTGAATCCGATTTTTACCATATGGTTCTATCGAAAAAGGAATATCGTGTTCCTGGTATGTGCGGTATGGTTGAAGATGGCATTGTGCCAGGTTTATTTGCCTATGAAGCCCAACAAACAGGCTGCGGCGACCATTTTTCCTGGTTTATGAAAAATGCTGTTCCTGAACACTACACAAAGGAAGCTCGACAGAGAAAAATCAGTATTTACCAGCTACTGGAAGAAAAAGCAGCAGCATTGAAACCCGCTGAATCAGGTTTGGTCGCTTTGGATTGGTGGCACGGCAACCGAAGCATCCTTGCTGATGAGGACCTTTCCGGCCTGATTCTAGGGTTTTCCCTGGATACCAAACCCGAGGAAGTCTATCGCGCGCTTCTAGAAGCCGCCACTTTTGGAACAAGAAAAATATTCGAAACCTTTATTGCCAGCGGTGTTCCAATCAATGAAATCATTGTCACAGGCGGAAAACCCACGACCAATAATCTCTTATTGACGATTATGGCCAACGTGACACGGACTGAAATCAAGATAGCCAAATGTCCATACGCTTCAGCCTTAGGTGCAGCCATGTATGCTGCAGTTGCTGCAGGTGAAGCCCGAGGGGGGTACAGCAGCATTCAGGCAGCAAGCACAAAAATGGCGCAGTTATCTGAAATGAGTTTTGTGCCGAACAACAATGATAAGAAAACCTACAATCGTCTTCACAAATTTTAGAGATACTGCCGAGATGATAACCACTTCTCTTTCGGATCTAAAGGGGGTCCGGGCAATAAAGTTTATCGGACAGGCAAGTAAGTATGAGGACAAGGGACTG
>JAXHUT010000282.1:0-2028 GCA_034189405.1 Chloroflexota bacterium | reverse complement strand
TGGTTCCGCTTGTAAGTGACAAAGTAATGTCGACCCTCTTCTTTCAACCCAGCACTCGTACACGCACGAGTTTTGAAACCGCCATGCAGCGACTGGGCGGTGCGGTGATCAGTGAGGCTAACCCGATGGTTACTTCCTCTGCAGCAAAAGAAGAGAGCCTCTCCGACATGCTCAAGGTAGTTTCTAAATACGCCAATATTATTGTCATTCGGCATCCCAATGATGTTGAGGCCCGTGAAGCGGTTCCACTTTCAGAAGCGCCTGTGATTAACGGCGGTTTGGGGCATTGGGAACATCCTACTCAGGCTTTGTTGGATCTCTATACTTTATGGAGCATGTATGGACGGATTGAGGGCTTGAATGTATGCATCGCCAGCCCAGATTTAATTGGTGCCCGGACGGGTCACTCCATGGCTTATGGTTTGGCACGGTTAGGCGCTAACATTGTTTTAGCCAGCGATAAGGCAAACCGTACACCGGAAGAAGTTATCAATAAAATTTATTCGATGGGTGCAAAGGTGGAAGAATCCTTCGACCATACCCAGGATTCCTTCAATGAAATGATCCGTGACATGGACATGGTTTACCTCCCTGGCTGCAGCGCACCAAAGGGGCCCGAATCAGAGAAATTCAAAGACATGATGGAACGGTATTTTGTCCGTTATGAGACGTTAAAAGACGTATATGAAAAAACTAGAAAGAATATCTATGTGACGCATACCCTACCACGTCGAGAAGGTGAGATGGATTTGCGGATCGATAATTCACCTTTCCAGTTATGTTTCAAGGCTATTGGGTTTAGTGTGTCCCTGCGAATGGCCCTTGTTGCTAGTATCCTTGGCGTTGATTAAGCGTGCCTCTGTAGTGGAGCCTTTTCAATTTCAACAGATCCATTGGCCTTTGATTAACAAGTTCATATTCTCCTTGAGGTTTGATGTGGTAAATTCGGATGTAAAGAATAAATATTTCTCCTTCCGCCAAACCTGAAAATGGTAAAATCCACACCTTGACAGTAAATGTTGAGGTGTGGGTGGCATTAACCCCGAATTACCTTCACCGTTGAATTTTTACAAGGATTTTATACCACCAAAAATATTAAAACCGGCCATCATCAGGTCTCTTGGCGTTTTATTGACTGCCATCCTTACGAATGGATGTTAATGGAGATAGTTATATGTATGATCTGATCTTGAGTGGCGGAACACTGGTGAATTCAAGGGGTAGGCTCCAGGCAGATATCGCTGTCAAAGATGGAAAGATCGCTGCGATTGGGAACGATGTCGACCGCCATTCTACAAAAGAAGTTTTGAATGCTAGTTGACTTGTGTATATTGCCGGGTTGCATTGACAGCCATATGCATCTTTGGGAAACGGGGTTTACTGCCAGATCAGACTTCAGGGATGCCACCCTGGCATCAATCGCTGGTGGTGTGACAACAATCATCGACCAACCGCTTACCTTGCCTGAGGTGCTCAACAGTGAAATTATTAACCAGAAAGTGTCATTGGGTGAAAAAACTTCTTACACCGATTTTGCCTTGCACGGTGGCGTTGGGTTGGAGAATCTTGAGGATCTTGAAGGGTTGTGGCAGGCAGGTTGTACTGCTTTCAAAATCTTCATGTACGAATCTGGTTCTGCGATTGCTGGATTGGATGACGGGAGGATATTGGCCGCTCTTCAAAAGATTGGATCCTTCGGAGGAAACGCGATTGTTCATGCGGAAAATAATGACATGCTGATCCATAATCGTAAGATTTTGGATGAAGCGGGTCGAGTGGATCCCATGGCTTTTGTGGAGTGGCGTCCGCCTGAGGCAGAATATGAAGCCATCAATTGCATTGTACACCTGGCAGAAACGACAGGAACAAGGCTAGCTGTCTTGCATACAACATTACCAGAAGGTGTCGACCTGATTAACCAAGCGAGACAGCGCGGGGTTGATGTGTGGGTGGAAACCTGCCCCCACAACCTTTTACTTAACCCATGAGCACATTAAGGCTCAGGGTCCGTGGGTTACATTTGCACCG
>JAXHUT010000281.1:0-6375 GCA_034189405.1 Chloroflexota bacterium | reverse complement strand
TTGGTTTACTCCGTTTCTAGTTTTTTTGTTTTCAAACTAATTCTAGTGGAGATTCCTTGCCAATCAACTAACATTTTGTTAAAGTGTCAGGTGGCTAGATAAAAAAAGGCAATGATCTGCCAATCTTTGCCCTTCAATCATCATCCTCAGACAATTTGAATTTTTTTACCCTTCGGATCGCCCTTAAAAGCTTCAACCGCATGTTCCCAGGCTTCCAGACCAATATCCTTATTGTAATATTCTGAAAATTCGTTCAAGTGTGCCATTGCAATCTTAGCTGTCTTGAGCGGGTCATCATTTGTTACGTTGGTGTCCGGATCCACCAACCCATGCTCCAGTTCGATATTCATCCCTTCCAAGAACTCTTCCTGGGTAAATCCTACTTGATTGAAATCAATCCCCAGTTGATCTGCAGCCGCTAAAGCGTCCTCTAATGTCCATTTTTTCATTTTAGTCAATCTCCTTATAATTGATTTATTGGATAAATTTTCTTCAAACAAGTCTTTAGAGAATTTTAAGGCAAGGTCGTTCGTATTGCCTCCTCTAATTATACACGCTAGTCCTATTAATAGAAAAATCCTTAGCGCTTTTAAGTTTTTGGATAAAAAATTTGAATAATTTTTATATTATGATCTCCCCCTCAGTAAGCTCTGAAAATAGCAATAATCATTGTAGACCTTGTGTCCTTATAAAGAAGTATCCTAGAGAGATGAATGGCACCAGTAATAAGTGTAAGGGTTTTTGCACCTGAAGTGTTCCGCTTCGCCCCTACACCTAAAGGTGTTCCGCTTCGACTCCTACACCTGAAGGTGTTCCGCTGAGATGGACTCCTACACCTAAAGGTGTTCCGCTTCGCTCCAGGGTGGTGAGCGACGAAAAATTAACATCCCCATCAGAAACATCCAGAACATGATCACCAAAACCCATACAGACCAACCCATCATGACGAATTGTAGTGAACGATATTTAATACACAAGGTTAGGGCTCTGTCCCCACCCGTTTTCAAAAAATAATTACTATTGTCTCTTTGACTTTGCGGTTGCCCTACCTTTACGATCCAGTTAATCCTGCCGAAGTGAATTTTTAATGTAAAATAAAGTTATCACCAGGATTAAAAATGGAGGATCAGGATGGATATTAATGGGGATACTCAAATAGAAAAAACGAACACGGAACCAAATCAGGACGATCACCTTCAAGAAGCACCCCTTGAAACTAGCGATGAAGAACAAACCATAACAGCATCAGAAGAACAACCCGAAGAAAAACACCCGAGCAAGAAGAAGTTGAAGAAAAAATTTTACGAAAAGGAATTAAGTCGCCTGCAGATTGAGCTTGTCAAACTCCAGGAATGGGTCAAACATAAAGGGCTGAAAGTTGTGGTCGTTTTTGAAGGACGGGATGCAGCCGGTAAAGGGGGTGTCATCAAACGCATCACCCAGGTCCTTAACCCTCGTTCTGCGCGTGTGGTCGCCCTGGGTGTACCTACCGAACGCGAAAAAACACAATGGTACTTTCAACGCTATGTTCCCCACCTGCCAGCGGCGGGTGAGATCGTGCTTTTCGACCGCAGTTGGTACAACCGTGCGGGTGTGGAACGCGTGATGGGATTCTGCTCGGATGATGAATATTGGGAATTCATCCGCAGCTGTCCGGAATTTGAACGAATGCTGGTACGATCTGGCATAATACTCATCAAATACTGGTTTTCAGTAAGCGATGCCGAGCAGGAAAAACGTTTTACAGCTCGCCTGAAAGACAGAACCAAACGCTGGAAGTTAAGCCCCATGGACGTTGAAGCGCGCAGCCGCTGGGTTGAATATTCTAAAGCCAAAGATGTCATGATGCAATACACCGATATCAGCCAGGCACCCTGGTATGTCGTCAATGCAGATGATAAGAAAAGGGCACGTTTGAACTGTATTTCCCACTTGTTGAGTAAAATACCCTACAACGACCTGACGCCAAAAAAAGTTGAACTGCCGCCACGCCAGGAAAACCAGGGCTATGTTCGCCCGCCTTATGAAAAACAAAATTTCATACCCGAAGTTTATTGATATCAGAATTGGCTTCCAAAAACATTAGCAGAATACGTCAAAGCTGTTGATTTTATGTTGTGCGCATAAATAATGGCCTGACAATTTGATTCTTACCATTTTTCCGGCGCGCCAAGCTTCTATCGGAGAGATCCATTTAATCCATATTAAAGCTGCTTTCCTCTTTAATTTCGAAGATATCGTTTACTATACGAAAGAAATTCCCGTTACCATGTTTTGGCTTGGTGCAGAAAATCCTGAGGAGAAAAAGTTCGCACGATTACACACACCGGATTTTGATATTGATGAAAGCAGCCTCTTTACCGGTATCCCTGCAATGACCGCCCTATTGACAGAGAGTCTGCACAAATATTCATCTCAAAAGACAATCCACACACCAAAACTTTAGCGTGAAGCCTTTCTACCCAGAGCCCAACGTGTGTAAGGGTCAGACAGACCGAGGTTGTTCATCAAAATCGAGAACGGTGGGAGAAAAAGCGCATCCCGCCTCACAAATTGCTTTCAAGTGTCACCATTCACTATTCCCTATTCACCATTCCCCCAATTGCCCACCTTAAGCCGTAACAAATCTATCATTTGTTAATAATTTTGTGGTAATCTTCATAAAATTGCAGAAAACAACACATAATCTTAGGTCAGTCCAGCCTCTTCACGATACACTAGACTTGAGCTTATGAACAAAACCTGAAAGTTAGGAGTAAATATGGAAAATAAAGGTTTAAAAACCTGTTTAATCGTAGGCATAGGGATTATTCTTATCGCTGGGATATTCGCAGCCGGCGTTGGCACAGGCTACTTCGCTCAAAGGCTGTTAAATCCAGAAACCTTTGTATCTAATCCGACACAATGCCCACCCTGTCCAGAAACGAGTATCACGCTGCCACCAGGTCAGGAAACCTCAGAAGAAGTTCTCCAATGCCCCGAATGCCCTTACATTGATCCCTCTGGATCAACCCCTGAGGAATACCAGGAATTGTTTGCTCCCTTCTGGGAAACCTGGGAAATTGTTCATGAAGAATACGTCGATCAACCCGTCGATGATCTTGAATTAATGCGCGGCTCAATTGAAGGCATGCTCAACGCTCTGGGCGATCGCCACACATCCTATATGAACCCTGAAGAATTCAAACAGGCAAATGAATCGCTTGAAGGAGAATATGAGGGCATCGGCGCCTGGGTCGACATCACGGGTGACTATGTGCAGATCATCAGCCCGATGAAGGGTTCACCCGCAGCTGAAGCCGGCTTGCAGCCAAATGACAAAGTGGTGGGTGTTGACGGCGAGGACATGACCGGTGTGCCCGGGGACCTTGTACTTCAGCAAATTCTCGGCCCAGCAGGGACCGATGTTATTCTAACAATAGAACGCGAGTCTGAAATCTTTACTGTCACCATCACCCGCGGGAACATCGTTGTCCCCACCGTAGAATATGAAATTCTAGAAGATGATATTGCCTATATTGCCTTATACAATTATGGCGAAAACACAACGGAACAACTGCGCGACACCCTGACAAATTTATTTAATCAGGACCCTGCCGGGTTAATCCTTGATTTGCGGGACAATGGTGGCGGCTATCTTAATACAGCTATTCAAGTTGTTTCCGAATTCATTGGCGATGGCGTGGTAATGTACGAACAATATGGTGATGGGCAGACCTATAGCTACGAAGCCATTCCTGGCGGGCTTGCCACAGAAATCCCCTTGGTCGTGCTTGTCAACGGCGGCACGGCTTCAGCAGCAGAGATTACAGCTGGCGCGATCCAGGATTTAAACCGCGCCCCTTTAGTGGGCACCACCACATATGGCAAGGGCTCCGTTCAAACCTGGATCGCCCTCGAGGACAACGCAGGCGGTGTCCGCGTCACCATTGCCCGATGGCTAACCCCTGAGGGTCGCCAGATCAGCGAAAAAGGATTGGAACCGGAATATATCGTTGAATTGACTCAGGAAGATTACGAACAGGGCTTGGATCCGCAGTTGGACAAAGCCATCGAGGTTCTCAAAGACAATATCAATAATTAGCATACAGGAAGGTGAAAGATGTTTCTACCCGTTTTTAATATCAGTTACATGATCTACATGCTCCCTGCGCTCATACTGAGCTTGATTGCGCAATTCTATGTCAAGAGCAGATATGCGCATTGGAGTCAGGTCCGCAACCGTGCCGGGCTCACCGGCGTACAGGTAGCGCAACGATTGAGCGAAAGATTGGGGTTGTATGATTTAAAATTAAAAGGTATCCAAGGACAATTGACAGATCATTATGACCCTCGCAACAATGTCCTGAGCCTTTCAAAGGAAATCGCCCAGGAGCCGACAGTTGCATCCATGGCAATCACAGCCCACGAGTTAGGGCACGCACAGCAGGATAAAGAAAATTATCTACCCATGAAAATTCGCTCAGCAATGGTGCCCGCTGTTAATATCGGTACTTCCCTTGGCTGGGTACTGATTTTAATTGGCTTGCTTCTCAATCTTGGCAATTTAGCGTGGCTGGGCATTTTCGCATTTTCCGCGGGTGCAATTTTCTCAATTGCAACACTGCCGGTTGAACTGAATGCCTCAAAGCGAGCTAAAAACATGTTAGAACAAAGCGGGGTCATCCAGTCGGAAGAGGAACGAAAGGGCGTCAACCAGGTTTTAAACGCCGCCGCCCTGACCTATGTAGCAGCCATTGCATCATCTGTCATGCAGCTGTTCTATTTTGCATCACTGGCAGGCGGCAAAGATCGACGCCGCAGCTAATTTTATTTACTATGAAGTGAAGATGCTGCCCTAAAGGGAGAGGACAGGGGGGTGGTTGTCATTGGATTTTTCAAATTCTGGATCGGGGAGGATTGATCTGATTGCTAAACCCCTGTCTCAAATCAATGATTGACATCCAAACCCCAATCGTTTACCTGATCGAAAAGAGGCTGCTTTTTAGACAACCCTCTGATGCAAAGGTTTACTTTCAAGATGAACATGCTATAATATCACCCGGATAAGATTTGTCAGATTACCACAAATATACATTTTGAAGGTGCCTGAACACGTGAAAAAATTTAGAATTCTTTTATTATTTTTGACAGCCCTTGTTGCAAGCAACCTTTTATTAAGCGCCTGTAGTCCTGCTCAGGGCACACACCTGGAATAAATTGTTTTATTTAGAACGTATCGAAATTTATGGGAATTATACAATCGAAGAATTTATCACCCGAATATCATCGGATTGAATGTCAGAGGTTCACTTAAAATCATTCGACGCAAACAAAAAAACAATTAAAGGACCATCTCCAGAAGTTGGTCTAGGTCGCCGACGATCTCCAACCCGCTATTTTCTCCAGTCACTTCGTAAAGAATATTCCCCTCTAAATTTACTAACCGGATGGATATTTTCGCATTCAATGTCTCCAGAATGCGACTGCCCACCTCAACTTTGGCATGTGCAGGCAGCAGCCCAACTCCTGCTTTTAAGGTTTAAATTTCCAGCGGATAATTTGCATAAAGCGCGCAGCACTATGTGGGGGCTTCCTTTCTCAGGCGTTTTATCAGTAGACTCAATTTATTATTTATTGTTCCTTGCAACTTCTTAACATTTTTAGCGTATAGTTAAATAGAATAGCAAGAATAGAAAAGATAAAAATGAACAAAAGAGCTTTCCTATCAATAATAACGCTCATCATTGGCAGAAAAGGAGAAAATCATGAAGCGTAGATCAAACATTGTTTGCGGTATCATCCTCATTCTGTTAGGCGTATTATTCCTCATCAGAGAGATCGCACCTCAATATTTTCAATTTTGGGATTGGCCATTTATTATCATCGGTTTAGGCTTCGTTTTCCTGATTTGGGCAGTCCTCAGCAGAACAGGCGGCTTGGCTATACCCGGATCCATCCTGGCTGGGCTTGGTGGGATATTTTATTACCAGAATATGACAGGCGATTGGGAAAGCTGGTCATACATTTGGGCGCTGATACCGGGTTTTGTTGGCATCGGCATCATCATCAGCAGCCTTATCGATCGTAATTTCAAGAAATCGATCAGCGCCGGTTTGACCTTGATCTTGATCAGCGCAATCATGTTATTTGCTTTTGGCGCTGCTTTTGGATTGGATCCTGAAATTACCAAATATTGGCCGACTTTGGTGATAGCCCTGGGCATGATTACGGTGATTCGCGCCCTCATTACAAGCAGTAAAAAAATCGTCTAATGACACAAATAAGTCATCCCTTGCACAGGACTTTTCTGTTTCCATGCCAATTTCAAGCTCAGGCGAACTTTTCAAAATCATAAAAGTAATTTTTTCCGACTAATCATTCTTGTTCTTGCTT
>JAXHUT010000280.1:0-3139 GCA_034189405.1 Chloroflexota bacterium | reverse complement strand
TATTTGACATTTATCCATTATAGCATATAATATAAGTGCTATACAAGGGTGTAAAAAAAACTTCATGATGAGTGGGGCAATAAATAATTAATATTCGCCGTTTTAGGGTGAGGAATGGGTGGTGTGAGGCCCCTGTCTGGAGTAAAACGGAACACCTTTAGGTGCAGAGCCTGAAAGGTGTAAGGATTAGGCCGACGTGGTAGTCTGAGGTGTGGGTTCAGGTATAAAAGTTTAATCAGTTTTTAGGCTAACAATTGACTGTTCTACATAGGTAACTCCGAGATTGCTTCCTTTCCTTTCCTTTCCTTACAGGACACTTTGTAGACAGGACACTTCGTAGACAGGACACTTCGTAGACAGGACGCTTCGCAATCTCTTCGTTATCGTTCAGTTAATCCACAGCTATTAACAACCATAAAACAACCCTTGACAACGTCATAGTAATCGCAATGAAATTATTAACTACTGCAAAGCATCCAACCACCTGGCAGCGATCTTGCGGTTGCGAGCCTCCAAAATGCCCATAGTCCGCACCAATTTCGCCGTCACTTCAGCCCTCTCCCAACGGCGATCCCGGATCGTCTCCAGCACCGCCCGCAATGTTTTCTCTGTAAAGCGCGTCTGCGAGAGCATATCCACCAAGCGCCAGACGCTGTATGCCTTGCGGATTTCCTCAATCGTCAAATCCTCCAGCACGCCTAGAGTCTCTGTCATGATCATCTTGCCCTGCTGGGGGTCCTTGCTCTCCACATATATACGGTTGATCGGCTCCGTCCCCGAGGCACGCACCCGCAGTTGATAACGTTGATCACCTTGTTCATCACGCAGCAGCATCTCTGCCACATCATAACGGATGCCGCCCAAAAATGCGATTGACATTCCCGCCACACGTGGATCCGATTCTTTCTGGGGTAAATCCAGGTAGTAATTAATGAACGCTTCTTTCGCTTCCAGAGGCGCATCCACATCTGTGCGGCCCGTGTTAGAAGTCTTATCATCGGGTGAACTGCCAAAGGACTCCCACAAACCATCCATGCTGACAGTATCCTTCCAAATTTCCGCAATGGTCGTCAGGGGATTCTTTTCCCGAGTGCCAAAATACGCCAGCATGTCCATCACCAGCAAGTTTGCCCACGGCCCATCCTTATCAGTGACGTGACCGCGCGTGGTCAGCCCGGAGGATTCTTCACCGCCGATCAATATCCGATCGCGCCAATCTTCCGGCAGGGTCTTTTCACCTTCATAAGCCCGATTCACACGGCGAATCTCCTCAATGTATTTAATGCCAACCGGAACAAGGAACGCATGCTCTAAAACGCGGTCCTCACGGCTGCCAATCCGTATTTTATAAAAGGGGTGGTTGACATAAGCCGGTAAAGCGCATGCAGCCGGCTCATTTTCTTTATTGTTCGGGATCATCCCAGCTAATACCTCTATCAATGGCGACCCTGTCTGGGTGGCGATCACGCGGCCCGTCAAACCACGTTCGACGCCAAGATAACGCACCAGCATGGGCAAGATTTGATTGGGACGAAAGTAAATACCGCCCTTATCCACAATACCAAAGCGATCCGCATCCGTGTCCATCCCCAAGCCTAAATAAGCACCGGTTTCAGCCACCTTTTCCTTGAGAGGATTGATAAAGGGCTCTTCGGGGTTCGCATAAGCCAGACCGGTTAACTCAGGGTCCCTTTGCGCATGGATCACCGTATAACGCACGCCGGCTTCGCCAGCCAAACGTGTCAGATAGCCCCTGCCCGAGCCATGAAACTCATCAATCACAATCATTTTATCGCTGAAGAAATCCCGAATGCGATCAAAATCTACCGGGATTCGGTCATTTCCCTTGCCATTGGCTTTGATCCAACCCACATAATCATCGAGAGGGTCAAATCCTTTTAAACGACCCCTCGAGCGCGCCTGTTCTAGATCCGCTGTTCGCGCATCCACATCGACCAACTGCAGTTCGTTAATATGAAAGGCGAGAAAATCGGTCAGATTGGAAGGGGCAGGATAACCCAAACGCGGGTTGAATTTAATGCCCTGCCATTCCGGGGGATTATGGCTGGCAGTACAGATCAGCAACCCAGCCACATCCTCAGGGGGTAAATAATCCGTCAGGTAATACACCAAAGCTGGCGTGGGGGTATCCCGGTTGGCAAACTCAACCTCAAAACCATTCGCAATGCACACAGACGCAGCCCATTCAGCAACCCTGTCCGCATTACGGCGAGTATCATAGCCAACCACAACCTTTTTACCAGAAAGGTTCTCATGTCCAACAAAATCCGGCACATCGGAATCATTCATGAAGTCACAAACTGCCTGGACAACCTGCTTCGCCCGCCGCTCGGTAAAATCGGCAGCCCAACGGCCGCGCACACCGCTGGTGCCAAATCGCAGGTATTTTCGGTCAAAAATAGCACGCAACAAGCCCGGATGGTGATCGTCGCCAATCAATAATGGGTCTTCTGTTCGCAACCTGAAACCGTACAGGCGTTCGTAAATATTCCCAATTTGCACAACCCGGAATGGCATCCAGCGATCCGGGTCCTTTTCATAATCCATACTGTCCAGCAAGGGCAAGATTTCGTGGTTGATGGCATCTCTCAAACTTTCGAAAACTGGCGCCGCCAGGTATTTCTTTGCCAGACCAATCCCTTTCCTGCGCAATTCACCGGTTTGAGGAATGTATTTTTCCAAAATAATCCGACGTCGGTCACGTCCGGCATCATCCTTTGGTTTGAATTGTTCAAGTCGGTACTGTGTGCCAATGGCAATCAGCGTCAGTAAGATACTGAAAGCCCGGGAGGAATCGCCGTGATTGTGGGCAATAATCGTGTGGTCAGAAATCAATTTTTGATCTAAAACATCCAAAAGATGATCCAATGCTCGGACAGCGGGTGTCCATTCCTCTGGGTGTTCAGCCGTTATTAAACCCCGATTTAAGACATTAAAAGCCATCCCGAATTGGGGAACCTCAAGTTTTTTAAATTCAAATTCTTGTTTGCTCATGCGCTACTCCTAAAATTTATTTTTACCCTTATTGATTGCATTGGGTTAATATTCAAAAACGCAATAATTTCTAAATTCAAAATCAATCCGAAGGCTCAACAAGTCCACCACGAGTGACATTGAG
>JAXHUT010000028.1:0-3540 GCA_034189405.1 Chloroflexota bacterium | reverse complement strand
GATTCCATAGTATCAATGCGTAATTATGCGCTGGATAATTATTCTTACAGTAACGAATAAACTTGCCCAATGTCTCAGCATTCCCCATATTCGCCTCATAATCTGAACTCATCGTAATCTCAATTTCTCCAATTCAGCGTACATAATTGCATTACCCCCCAATCCCTGGTATTCTGGCAAAATACCGACCCCGTTAAATGCAATCCATTTGGTGCGTTTAATCTCCAATAACAGCCTCAAGATCGCAATTGGGCCAAGTTTGCCCCTATTTTTTTGCATGGCGGCAGAGACATCTGGAAAAGGAAGCACAAAACCAACGACTTTGTCATCTTTTGTGATAATTTTGATGAGGTCCGGGTCAACAATGGTCATCACATTTTTAACCACAAAATCAATCTCGTTTTGGGTCAAAGGATAATATTCCCAATTCTTAACAAATGCTTTGTTATAAGCTTCGCCGATGGGATCTGCCCACTTTAATAATTCCCTCTTATTCTTAAAATTTAAAATCGTAAAACTGCCGCGCTTTTGTGCAATTTTTGCCGCTTTCCGCACTTTCGGAGGCAGCTGAAATTTTTGAGGTTGAATATAACTTGAAACAAAATCGACTACTTTTTCAAAACCCAGGTTTTCAACTAGGTCTCGATAATAGGGATAGTTATAATTCATCATATTCATCATCTGGCGGTGTTCAAACCCTTCAATCTGAATACCATACCCATCCAGTGGGCCAAATCCTTTAGGCCCCACAAGTTTATCCAAGCCGCGTCCACGTGCCCAATTGAAAACCGTTTCAAAAAGCGCATCCGCAACTTTCTGGTCATTGACGCATTCAAATAGATAAAACTCCGCGTCTTTCTTATCATGGTACCGATTGAAAGGCTTGTTCTCCAAGGCTGCAATCCTGCCAACCACCTCACCTTGCCGCTCAGCAATGAAAAATTCGGCATCGGAATGCTCATAATAAGGATGTTTATCAGGGTTTAACATCGTTCGCACATCGGAAATAAAAGGTGGCACCCATTGGGGATGGTCCTCATATAAATCGAAGGGAAACTGAATAAATCGGTCGATCTCTAGTTTTGAATTTAAGTTAATTTTTTTAATTGTAACCATCTTGTCCTCTCAAAATAAAATATTAATATCACTTAGATTAACAATAACACTGCCGTTTGGTTGCGAAACTGTCACCCAAACGTATCATAAAATGAAAAAATCCAATAAAATTATAATGCAGATTGATTGTAATGCTTTCGATAATCCTTTAAAAAATGACCCATCTAACCAAAACCAAATTACAGAGGACACCTTATGCCAAACCGATTAAAAAATGCATCATCCCCTTACCTTCGTCAACACCAGAACAATCCTGTGGATTGGTACACCTGGCGTGAAGAAGCTTTAGAAAAAGCTAAAATTGAAAATAAGCCGATCTTTCTTAGCATTGGATACGCTGCATGTCATTGGTGTCACGTCATGGCACACGAATCCTTCGAAGATCCACATACAGCATCAATCCTAAATGAGCATTTCGTCAGCATCAAAGTTGATCGCGAAGAACGTCCCGATCTAGATGATATTTACATGCGAGCAGTCGTCACTTTGACAGGTCAAGGTGGATGGCCAATGAGCGTATTTCTGACGCCCGATCTCAAACCCTTTTACGGTGGCACTTACTTTCCTGCCTCGCCCTCTTATGGCATGCCTTCATTCACACAGGTGTTAAGATCGGTGATCGATGTATGGAACAACAATCCACAGGGAGTGCACAACAATGCCCGGGTGATAACTAACGCGGTACGCTCCCAATTTCAAGCGACTGAAGTTGGCGAACAAATTATCAACCTGGATGCGATCGTTCAGAATCTCCATCAAAATTACGACTGGCAAACCGGTGGGTGGGGAAAAGCACCTAAATTTCCCCAAGCCATGCTGATCCAATTTTTGGTTCAACGCGCATTGAAAGGCGACCAACTTGCAGAAAAAATGGCAGCTCACGTGCTTGACCATATGGCACGGGGTGGAATGTATGACCTTGTCGGTGGTGGGTTTCATCGATACAGCACAGATAACAACTGGCTGGTGCCTCATTTTGAAAAGATGCTGTATGACAATGCGCTATTAGCGCAAGTTTATTTACATGCATTTGCACTTACTGGTAATCCATTTCACAAACATGTCACAACAGACACTTTAGATTTTATCCTACGCGAAATGACTCACCCTGATGGCGGCTTTTATGCCAGCCTGGATGCTGACACCCTTGAAGGTGAAGGTCGTTACTATACCTGGCAAAAGGATGCGTTGAAGAACAGCCTGTCACAAGAGCAATTTACGCTCTTACAAAATACCATAGAATGGCCCAAAGAAGGGATTTTTGAGGATGGTTTATTGATCCTTCGTTACAAAGACAACCTGCATGTATTGGCAGAAAAACTGGATATGACGATTGAGAACCTGATTGGTAAACTGTCCAATATTTTCTCAATTCTGACAGAGGCAAGAAAAAAGCTTGCCCCACCCTCAAAGGATGACAAGATCATCACTTCCTGGAATACCATGGCGATCCAGGCTTTTGCGGAAGCCGGCTTATTGCTTGGGAGTGCGAAGTACATTGCCGCAGCAAAGGATGCTCTGAACTTCCTACTAACCCATCTTCAAGATAAAAACGGAACAATAATGCGTTCATGGAGCCGGGGGAAGGCAAGAAATTTGGGAACCCTCGCAGATTACGCCGGGCTCATTCTAGCTTTGCGTGCCGTTTATGAGATTGATTTCTCTCCATCTATTTTTACAAAGATGAGGGATATTTTTAGGATGATGCGCTCTGAATTCGACGGGGAAGGATATCTTTACTATGATACACATGTGAACCTTACTGATTTGCTCCTACGACCCAGAAATCTCCAGGACAATGCTTCCCCCTCAGGGAATGCTCTAGCTGCTCACGCACACTGGCTTATGGCACAATATGATCACGACACGCAACATGAAGAACAGTTCGTAACCATGGTCAAGGGGGTTTATCCTCAAATCAACGATCATCCCTTTGGCTTTGGATATTGGTTAGAAATTGCTGATCTCATGCAGCATCCAGCTCAGCAGATAGCCCTGGTCAGCAATGGACGTGTGGAAACAATCGAGCCGTTTCTAAAAATTTATCGAATGAAATATCGACCGGATAGTGTGATCGCAGCAAGTTATGAACCTATGGAATCAAGCAACCTACAACCGGGATTGTTAGACAACCGTAACGTGATTAACGATCTTCCCACAGCCTATGTCTGCCTGGGGCATACGTGTCAACAACCGACAAACGAGATAAGCCAGTTCGAGCAGCAGCTTAAGAATTAACAATTAATTTTGGCATGATGGATTTCGATGCGAACAACACATTGGCACAGCCAGAAATTCTAAATAGAGAGTGTTGAAAAACAAGTCATTAATTGACAAAAATCGCAAACTGTGATTCAATTAAGGAAACTCACAATAAGCGAGGTAGAGATGGCCAAAAAACGTTATGTAGACACCCGAGACCAG
>JAXHUT010000279.1:0-3550 GCA_034189405.1 Chloroflexota bacterium | reverse complement strand
CCGCTGCCGCTGGCACCCAGCAGCACAAAAAAATCTCCATCTTTGACTTCCAGGCTCAAGTTATTGACCACAACTTGTTGACCGTAGTACTTGCTGATATTTTCAAGACGTATGGACATAAATCCTCAAAGGCTCCTGGTTTAATGCAGGGTTTACCGAACAGTAAAATCCTGTCAGAAGCAGTATAGCGATTGGATGTGACATTGATTGTGAGATTGATGTGACAAACCTGTGACAATTTCCCCTTATTTCCGCCTGGTTACCCCGGGCTTATTCAAGTGCCAAAACCATAACCTATGCCGGGTAAAGTTTTGATCAGGCTTGGATTTTCGGGGTCCTGCTCAATCTTCATTCGCAACCGGTGTACCAGCTGGCGCAGCATTTCGGTGTTGGCGGCATCCGGCCCCCACACCTGGGTGATGATGTTGTCAGCAGGCAAAACCTGACCCTGGTTGAGCATCAGGTAGGACAACAAACGGGTCTCCAAGCGGGTTAGACGTTGGGGGGGTTCATCTCCCCGGCTGTATTCCCGACGAGCCGGATCAAATTGAATATCCCGGTACCGGTAAGGGGCTTCTTCAAGGATGTTCTCAGGTGAAGCACGCCTCAGCACAGCCTGAACTCGAGCGACTAACTGCCGGGGGCTGAATGGCTTGAGAATGTAGTCATCCGCACCGATATTTAAGCCCTGGATGATATCCTCTTCATCATCCCTGACGGTCAGCAGGATGATTGGGACATCGGAGTCCTTTCTGATTTCGCGACAAATATCGAAGCCATTTTTTAATGTGGGGCTGCCAGGCAGGTTAACATCCAATATGACGATGTCCACTGGAAGGTTCTTAAAAACCTGCATGGCACCGAGGGCATCAAAAGCGAGATGGGTTTCGAAACCAGCCCGCCGCATGGTGAAAGCCAATAAGTCGGCTAGGGTACGGTCATCATCAACGATTAAAACCTTCATTCGAGTGACCTTTCGGTAAGGGGCAGGGTAAACCAGAACAAGGCACCGCCTGTCTGGCGGTTCCTAAAACCAACCTCGCCGTTTTGTGCTTCAATAATGGCTTTTACCACAGAAAGACCTAAACCCAGCCCTAATTGTGAGAAATCGCTATCCCTTGATGTGGAGGTATAGCGGTTAAATAAATAAGGTTGTTGATCCAGTTCAACACCATGGCCTTCATCAGCAACCTCAACCAGCATTTTTTTGCCGATGATTGAAGCTGTGATGGTGATGCTGCCCTTGGGGGGGCTGTGCTTGATGGCGTTGGAGAGCAAATTGACAAGCACCTGGCAGGTGCGTCGGCTGTCTGCATTGACGGGAATGGTTGTTTTTTGCCCGGGTGTGATGATGTTCACCTTACGTTTTTGGGCGATGGGTTTGATGGTGTTGACGGCATCGGTCAGGATCGTGTTGAATTCAACAGGCTGGGTGTTCACTTTAAAGCGTCCACTTTCTATGCTGGCGGCTTCGATCAGGTTATCGATCAAGGATTGCAGGTTGGTAACACCTATGTCTAAAGCTTCTAATAATTCCCTGGTTTCAGGGCGTGATAAATTGGGGAGTTGGTCCATCAAGAGCTCGACAGAGGCTGACAGCGCTGACAGGGGTGTACGAAATTCGTGGGTGATGTTTGCCATAAATTCCCCCATCAAACGATGGATGCGTTCTTCATCCGTGACGTCTCGAATTAATAGGGCTCGGGTGGCATTGCCAGCTTCTGGGGGAAGGAAACTTGATGATGATACCGATAAAAGCATTTCCGTATCTTTGCCCTGGATAGCGATTTTTCTTTTCTGATTCATGTTAGGGATTTGGCGGCTGAAAGGTTCTTCATCGGGAGGAGTAATAAAAAATTGATCAATTGGGTACCCGACAAGGGTGTCAAACGGGACGCCCAGGATGGACTCGAGACCCTGGCTGGCAAAAGTGATCTGGTTTCTCTCATCAAGGGTGACCACACCTTCAACAATTGCATTTAAAAGATTTTCAATCCAATCTCTTTCCAATCGAAGTTGCTCCAGCGAATGCTTTAAACTGACCCGGGCATCTTCGATGGCTTTGGTTAACTGGTCGATTTCCCAAAGTTTTGAGGTCGTTGACAATGGGGTAGAAAGATCACCGCGCCTCAGGTCAATTGCGGATTCAGCCAGCTGGTTAAGCGGGCTGCTGATTCGGCGTGATATCAATACGGCAATCAATGCACCGATCAAACTGACCGAGAGCAGTGTAATCAGGATGATGTTTCTAAACTGGCGATTTAGAATGGAATATTCTTCTGTGTCTAAGAGCCCAACAAGATTAAAACCCTGTGCTTCAAATTCAGATAAGGGGATAATTGATGCTAAGAAAGATTGCCTTTCTCCATTAAGCTCAAGAAATTGATCCGCATCCAAGTTTGATAGAGACTTTAACGCCTCTGTATGGAACCCTTCAATGTCGCTCGAGAATAACAATTCGTTCCCCTGGAACAGCAGGTAATGCATCCCAGCCTGTTTGTGAAATTCTTCGAGGACAGTGCTCATCAACTGTCCAACGATGATGGTAACGCGATCGCCGGGCAAGCTTGATAATAACCAGGCCTTTCCATCAACTGAAACCAACCCATTAGGCTGAGATAGGCTGCAAATCTGAGGGTTGACTTGTTGATCCCCTGCCATGGCGACAGGATTATCCCCGCTGCATAGGATAATGCCGTCCACCTCTGAATTCTGGCGAAAGTTTGCGAGATAGTCATTAAGCGCGTTTTGATTGTCACCTTGCATTAAGTATTGGTTGAGTGTCGGACGTTCACTGATCAGATATACCTGGTTTTGTAACCGGGTAAGTTGATTTTCAAACAAGGCAATTGTGGTTTGGCAGGTTAATTCTGCTAGCGCCTGGGTTTGGTTTTTTGTTTGTTGGTTTAAAATAAATGTTGCCGGGATGCCGATACCAAGAGCGGTGCCAAGGGAGAATAATATGAAGAACAGGACGAGTTGAAAAGAAAATTGTTTTGGGAATAAATTTTTAAACATCGTTCTTTCCAATCATCCTGGGAAAATTAAGTCGTTTTTCGTCGGTTTCAAGGGATTTCACCTTGTTCGCACTTGCTGTGCTCTTAATATAACACCGAACAAAAACCCTGACAATTATTAAAAGCGGTTATCATTATTATTGGATATAATATTTGTTGAGAATGCACCAAACGACCATGATAAATGATAGGGTTATGACCATACAGAATCGAGGAGGAAAATTTGGAACTGTCAGATGAAATTCGAAACGAACTGATAAAAGCGCAGCGGACGGAGGTCACCGAATATTACGTATACAAAAATATCGCGAAAACCTTACCAGATGAAGAAAACCGAAAAATCGTGGAAAAAATCGGTGATGATGAAAAGCGTCATTACGAAATTTGGAAAGGATATACAGGGGTGGAGGTCAAACCCAACCGTTTCCAAATCTGGCTGTATACAGCCATTAGCAAAGTGATGGGGATTACCTTTGGTTTCAAACTGATGGAATTGGGGGAGGAAAAAGCCCAGGTTAATTATCAGAAAATTG
>JAXHUT010000278.1:0-2424 GCA_034189405.1 Chloroflexota bacterium | reverse complement strand
CCCGACACTGGCAGTCTTTTGCCCACCGGAGAAGCTTGCATCATGGAAAGAGGCGATAATCGACCTAAAAAAAGACTCGGCTAAGCGCATGGCGCTTGGCAAGGCGGCACGATTGTACGTTCAGGACTTCACCTGGAAAAAACGCGCGATGAAGGCGTTGGATAGTTTTTGATTTGTTAAGAATATGAATAAATCGGATTCAAATACAAAACTCGGGTTGTGGTTGGGGTTGGTTGTGGTTTTAAGCCTCCTTCTCAGGGTGATCCTTTTTGCAGTTTATTCCCCAGTTACCTTCAGTGATACCGGCGGCTATCTACGAGCTGCACAAGCTGTTTTAGATGGATTCGATAACTATGATGGTACACGCACCCCGGTTTATCCAATTCTTATTGCGCTTACAGGCTCCGAAAGAATGCTTTATGTGAGTCAGTTGGGTCTTGGTCTGGGTGTCACATTGGCCTGGTTTTTAATCGGATGGAAAGTTGCAGGGAAGCCAATTTTTGGTGCCCTTATTGCTCTGGCGCACACCCTTAACCCAGGTCAGTTTTTCTTTGAAGCCAACTTGTTGACAGAAACACTGGCTACCTTCTGGTTGGTGTTGTCCTTGTTGGGGGCATATTTTTGGTTGACAAATAAAAAAAATCATTCTATTGGGTTAGCCCTGGGGGTTGGGCTAGCCGCCTCCCTGGCAGTATTGACTCGACCGCAATTTATTTTCATGCCCTTCTGGTTAGCAATTTTTCTTGCTTTTTCACATCACGGTCGAGATCTTCGGTTTCATTTGAAGCCATTTTTAGGGGTCTTGCTGCCGGCTTTCCTGCTCGTCGGCGGGTGGATGGGGTGGGTTAATTCACGTTACAACATCTTCAGCGTGACGACCATGTCCGGGTTTCACCTGGTTCAGCATACGGGTTATTATTTTGAAGATGTTCCCGATGACTTTTCCGCCCTGCGTGACACTTACCTAGCTTTTCGTGATGAACGACTTGTAACTTATGGCACACAGAGCAACACCATCTGGGAAGCCATTCCTGCAATGCAGGAAGCCTCAGGCTTGAGTTTTTATGACCTATCGCAAACCTTGCAAGAGATTTCAATCAAGCTGATCCTAACCCATCCCTGGCAGTATTTATCAAAAGTTATCAAGGGATGGTGGTGGTTCTGGCGGGCACCTGTCTATTGGGACAGAACTGCGTTTAGTGAGCCGATTATGGCAGCGCTGATGCAAATTTGGGTTTTTAGCGCCAGGGGTTTAATGTTAGTGATCAATATGGTCTTTGTATTATCCAGCCTTGCTGCCCTTGTTTCTAAAAAGCTGCGTGATCTTTGGCAATTGACGTCCTTTCATTGGCTTTTAGCGGGATGTATTTGGGGGACTTCCATTTTGACATCCCTGGTAGAGCATGGGGAAAATCAGCGTTTTCTTATTCCATTGCAAACCGCGGTGGTCTTTTGGGTTTTGTGGATCGGTTTTACGATATGGGAATACAGGTCAGCAGATCAAAAGACCTTGGTTAAAATTGAAGAATGAATTATAAAATGGGTATGAAGAAGATCTTGATCCACCTATTATTAATAGCTGTTGGAAGCTTCGTTTTAAGTCTTTTAACTCAAGCTATCCTACCGGTTGGTGATTTTTGGAAAGGTACTTTAGCTGCTTTTTATTTAACCTTTTTCGTGGCGGTTGTTCTCTACCTGGCGTGGCACCTTTTTGGAAGAGAGAAAAAACTGGCATGGATGATGATTCTTGCTTTTCTTATTCGCCTGGGACTCGGGCTATTCTTAGCCTGGGGATTGCCTCAATTTGGCTATGAAGAAGCGCCGCAACAGGCTGGCTTTGTTTTTCAGGACGCGTATCGCAGGGAGGCAAGTGCCTGGAAATTAGCCCAATCGGGTGACCCATTGACCCGAGCTTTTAGTGACGATTATACTGCGGACCAATATGGGGGATTGTTAGCCCTGGATGCCTTTGTTTACCGTTTTATCAGCCCTGACGCTTACCGACCCGCTTTAATTTTGATCCTTTCCGCCGGGGCGATAGCCTTAAGCTTGCCATTCCTGACAGCAGTTGTGGACAGTACCTTTGGAAAAAATACTTCTTCATGGGCTGGATGGCTTTTAACCTTGTATCCTGAAGGGATTTTATTTAGCGCATCCCAGATGCGTGAGCCGTACCTGATTTTGTTCTTAACCATGTTGACCTGGTCAGTTGCACAATGTCTGGATCGTCGGCGATTAAAATTTGCAATCCCGGTTTTGATTGTGGGGAGTGTGGGTCTTTTCTTGTTTTCATCCAGGGTGGCATTACCCCTGATGGGAATTATCTTAGTTTGGATATGGGTGATGGAATCGCCCAAAGTGAAACAAACCTGGCTGAAAGCGTTCATTTGGTTCGTTGTATTGGCAGCCTTTGCAGGAATTGTG
>JAXHUT010000277.1:0-3643 GCA_034189405.1 Chloroflexota bacterium | reverse complement strand
GTTACTTTGTTGAGCTATGACACCTCGGCAGCAACGACAGGTGATCGTTCCTCTGTGGTCGGTTATGGCGCAGCAGCTATAACCCGCTCAATCTAAAAGCAGCGCACCGGAAAAGTAGTTATGTCTATACCGTCTGCAAAAAAAGCGATTTTCTTAATAACTTCTGTATTAACACTGCTAATTTTGCTGGGCTGTGGTCCTGAAGCGTCGCCAATGCCTACGTCAACCCAGACAATAACACACACCCCTACCGAGACACTGACCCCAACTATTACTCCTACACCCACACCCACCCAGACCAAAACGCCGGCAAACACCATCACGCCGCGCCCTTCTCATACGCCAACCATTACCCTTACCCCCTACCCAACCCTGACCTTTACACCTACCCCTACACAAGTAGAGTCAAGACCATCCATCTTGTTCCCATATAAAGATGTCAATGGAAAAACTGTGGATTGGTCTTATACCCATGTAACCAAAATCGGCTTCAACCGGCTCGATGAGGTCAATGACTTGTGGGCTTTTATGGGATTCCAGCTCCTTGACCGGGCAATTCATCAACGTAATTTTGATTTTTTAGACCAAACCATTACGGTATATTATTTGAATGTCTCCCATGAATTTAATGGGGATACATACCCAATGCAACTAGTCATCGGGGGCACACCTGGTAAAAACGTCCCAATTGAGGATATTCCAGCTGGCGGAACAGCCTACATCCAGATGCAGGTGCGAGAATCCTGGCAGCCCTTTGACCCCTACATCACGCATCGAGATGCAAACCGGGCTTATGAATTGCGAGAGTCTGATTATCCATTATGGTTTTTGAAAGATTTAAAGACCCTATTGCCAACCCTTCCAGATGAATTAATCCTGCTTGCTGATCACCCGATCCTGTTCCCAAAAGATGATTGGTCGCAAATTAAACTAGACATGGAAAGAGCAGCTTACCTTGCTGCCCGTCACCAACCCTTCTTCGAGATGGATGATTTTGATCGCCTGGTGGATCAGAGTGATTTCGCCTACGCCTTGAGGGATTACCTTTTATTCAATCGCGAGATGCCAGAATCTTATTATGCCTATAGCAGCAAAACCTTAATTATCATCACAAACGAAGAATAGAAAAGTGGAAAACCCTTCACCATCTTCAGATATAATGGCAAGCAGCTAATTCTGGTTAGAAGATGAGACGTGGGACATAATTTTGAGTCTCCTGCAAAAAAGATAGTGCTACTCTCCTTTGCAATGAGAGCTTTTTGCAGTGGATTCGTTATTTAATATTAAGAGTATAATAAAAAAACAGCAATCAATAAAGAATCAAAACCTTGAAAATTTCTATCCTCGCCGCAAGCGGACGGGGCATCACGAAATTTTCTCCTTCGGTTCAGGTTTTGCCTTATACATGGAACCCATGCAGCAAGTTGTGGGGTATTCTGCGAAACAGAATAAGGAAATGAAAAATGACAAAAAACAGGCCTTCCTTCTGCTAAATCAGAAGGAATAATCAAAATCCTTCAAAATAAAACAACTCAATATAAAGAGAAGGGTTTTCCATGAATAAGTACGTTCGCAAAAACAGGTCCCTATTCATTGGGGCTATAGTTAGTATACTCGTAAGTACATCATTCGCTGTTATTCTTCAATTCTTTAAGGGCAACATATTGGACTATGCTGTTGCGGGGGATAGCCGCGAGACAATAAAATACGCAATATTATTAATAGGAAGCATCCTTGTTGAAATAGGTTTTTATTTCCTTTACAGCCTCTTAAGTGCGCGCTTTGTTGTAAATTGCACCCAAGGATTGAAAACTGATATATTCAATAGTCTCCTAAATCGCAATTACATCAAATATAAAGAGCGTTTGCAAGGGGAATATATTGCAAAATATACGAACGAAGCAGATTTAATTAAGGAAAGACGATTTTCCATGTTACCCATGCTATGGGAAATTGTGCTGAAGGTGCTACTCGTAAGTGCCGCACTATTTTTTCTTGATTGGCGAATTGCGCTGATAACGATATTTCTTTTAACCACCCCACTATATGTTCCAAAACTCATAGAGAAATCTCTGCAAGATGCCCAGGCGAACTATATCAAAGCCGTTGAAACAAATCTAGCAAAGATCAATGATTGGCTCTCAGGGTTTGAAATTATTAAAAATTTCTCGATTGAGCACCATATTATGCGACAGTTTCATGAAGTAAATGATGACACAATGAACAAAATGTTCAAGGATATGCGTCTGGGGCTGATATCACGTCTCATAACGACTTTATTGTCTTACCTTTCATACTTTGTCATCCTGGCTATAGCAGCTTATCTCGTGCTTGCCAGAGAGTTTTCTGTAGGGGATTTCTTCATTGCGATAGGGATGATTGACCAATTGTCCTACCCTCTCATTTCGCTTTCGGGGATCATTAGACAACTCGTAGCCATCCGCCCTAGTTGTCAAACTATGGAGGCATTTATTAAAAACACCCCAGCAAAAGCAAAGCGGAACACCATTTCAATTCTCAACGATGAAATTCGCTTTTCAAATATTTCATTTTCTTATGATGAGACAAAACCCTTGCTTCATGATTTTAACCTTGCCTTAGAAAAAGGTAAGCGATACTTAGTAAAGGGGCCAAGCGGTTGTGGTAAAACAACACTCATCAACTTGATGTTGGGATACTATGATCCTGAAAAAGGCCAAGTTACAATAGATGGTGTCCCTATCACAAATTACGACGATACTTATGGATTAATAACCATCGTGCGCCAAAATACAATCTTGTTTCATGATACCTTGAGAAATAACCTAACCATGTATCAAGATGTAAAAGATTCGTCATTAATTTCTTTGCTGAAAGCACTTGGACTCTCAAAGTTTGCTCATCTAAATGCACTTGATTCGATGGTGACGGAAAATGGTACCAATCTATCGGGGGGTGAGAAAAAACGGATTTGCCTTGCAAGGGCTTTACTGCGTGATACTGAGGTGCTTGTTTTAGACGAGCCACTCGCCAACCTGGATTATGATAACGCACGTGCCATTGAGACATTACTGCTCAACCTAATAGAACGCACCATGGTTGTCGTTTCCCACCAATTTAGCCCAGATTTAATGAAAGGATTTGACAGGGTAATTGAAATGGGATAACGGCTAATCCCTATTCCATCTTGACTCGATATACCGAGTTCAGTCACTTCCACAATTAATTTTATTTTGGATGGCATGTCGGACTCTGTACTTATACAATTAAAGATGATTTTAACATTACCCCTCGTGCCCTTGAAACCAATAATATCCTATAGTTTCATTCAAATTGAAATTTGTTATGGCGAGGGAAAGGCTGGTTGCAGACATCTTGTTTTTCAAAAAAGCATTTATAGCTTAAATGGAAACAGCGCCGAGGATGAGGGGGGCATCCTGCTAACGCTGTCTCCAAATATATTATAGCATATTTTTTTCAATTTGTTAATAAAAATCTGATTAA
This sequence comes from Chloroflexota bacterium, assembly GCA_034189405.1. Lineage (GTDB taxonomy): Bacteria > Chloroflexota > Anaerolineae > Anaerolineales > Anaerolineaceae > Brevifilum. The sequence goes on along the minus strand of JAXHUT010000277.1, from coordinate 160 downwards.
GGGTGCACTAAAAAGTTGTTGGTTAAACAGCCAAGGGCAAAACGCGATCGCACCGTTTGGCAACAATTGGCTCCCACCGTTGACTAAGCCATGCAGCTCTAGCCTTGGCAGTACAGACTGCGCCATCTCTCGTCCAACGGGCACCCGCTTCTTTGAGACG
>JAXHUT010000276.1:0-2604 GCA_034189405.1 Chloroflexota bacterium | reverse complement strand
CTCGCCTTTGGCAGTTAGATTTTTGACGGTTTCTTCTGCTGTTTCCGTTCCTGAAGCCATCAAAACGATTACCCTATCAGCATCTGGCGCGCCAACATAATCAAACAAGTGGTAGGAACGCCCGACTTGTTCAGCAAATTTGTCCATTGCGTCCTGAACAATTTCAGGGGTTTTATCATAGAAAGGATTGACCGTTTCACGACCCTGGAAGAACACATCGGGATTCTGAGCGGTGCCGCGCAGCACTGGATGATCCGGTGAGAGCGCACGTGAGCGATGTTGTGCAATCAGATCATCATCAATCAAAGCAGCCAGATCATCTTCATCTAAACGTTCAATTTTGGAAATCTCGTGGGAGCTGCGGAAGCCATCGAAAAAGTGAAGGAAAGGGACACGGCTGCGAAGTGTTGCTGCCTGAGCGATGAGGGCCATATCCTGTGCCTGTTGGACAGAACCGCTGGAAAGCATTGCAAAGCCGGTGGCGCGGGTAGCGGTCACATCGGTGTGGTCACCAAAGATTGAAAGCGCCTGGGCTGCTACCGAACGGGAGCTCACATTGAATACTGTTGGCGTCAATTCGCCGGCTATTTTGTACATATTGGGGATCATCAACAACAATCCCTGTGAAGCCGTAAACGTTGTGGTCAAGCCGCCCGCTTGCAGCGCACCATGAACTGCGCCTGCAGCGCCGCCCTCAGCTTGCATTTCTGTGACATCCGGGACGGTTCCCCAGATGTTTGGAATACCTTGTGCCGACCAAGCATCGGCATACTCACCCATCGGGGACGAGGGCGTGATTGGGTAGATCGCGATAATCTCGTTCAACCGGTAGGCGACCCAGGCCGTTGCTTCGTTGGCATCAGTCATTACCATTTGACGTGTCATGAACAAATCTCCTTTAAATATTTGTAGAACAAATTTTTTAAACTTAGGGATAATATCAAGTTTATTAGTATCTAGACTTATCCAACCATTAAGTATAACCTGAATCCAGGGAATAATAAGTTATTTTTTTCACGTTCATTGTTGAAGCCTGTCATGTCCGACATTTATTTGGTGGTGAGGCTGTTAAATCCTACCATTGTTAAAAATCACTTTGACATCCGTTTTTTATATCAGGAATGGTTTTGCAAGTAATAAGGCTGCCAGTGTTTTTCCATCGAAAATTTCACCGGAATAGGCTTTTTGATAAGCTTCTGCAACTGGGATTGTAACGACTTCCAGAAATTCATCATCATCCGGTTCGAGGGGTGAATCGAAAAGGTCCTTCGCGAGGAAAACGACCATGTATTCATCGGTGTAACCAGGGGCAAGAAAAAAACCACCCAGCTCCTGGAGTTTGCCAGCGGCTTTGCCAATTTCCTCCTGCAATTCTCGATGGGCAGTCACAATTGGTTTTTCGTTTTCATCGAGCACACCGGCTGGCAATTCTAACAATTTTTGACCGGCACCAATTCTATGCTGGCTAACAAAATAGAGAAGACCATCGGCAGAAACTGGCACGATGGTAACTGAGTCGCCATGTTCCACCAAGTCGTAGCCGCGTTCACGACCATCCGGCAGTTCAACATAAACCTTAGAAACATCAAAGGCATGACCTCGATAGTGATATTCTTTGTTCAGAATGCGATTGTCCATCTTGATCCTTAATTAAATAAACAACTGCGCTTTTAACGATTTTAAAAGCGCAGCTCTGATGCGTGTAATAAATCGCCCTTTGCTTTTACGGGATTTGCAAAGTTTGCCCGGGTGTGAGGTCATAGGGCTCTTCCAGTTCATTGACCGCGATGATTGCTTCCGGTGAAACATCGCCGTAATAACAAGCAATGGCGTAAATCGTGTCCCCCGGATCAACGGTATACGTATCTGGGTGGGGATTTCGCACACGTCCTGCACCTTCCCAAGAACCAGTTTGCGGGATTTGCAAGGTATCGCCCGGGCTGAGGAGATCATTTTCGCCAAGACCATTTACCGCCAAAATATCAGCAGGATCAAGATTAAAACGTCTGGCGATGCAGTAAATATATTCACCTTCTTGCAGCGTGTATTCCGCAGGTCGGGTAACCGTGGGAACAGGGTTGATCTTTGTGGGTTCAGGGGTGTTTGTGGGACTCGTTTCAGGCTCTCCAGCAGTTGCTTCTGTCGTTTTTGCCACTTCAGTTTGTGTGACCATCGCTGGTGCATCCGTTTGAATGACAATGGGCGTGGTTTTTGTTTCACCAATTGGCGTTTCTGGCGCCTTTGAAGCGGGCATCTTGCACCCGGACACTACCAGAGAAAAAAGCACAAAGCTGACAATGACAAACCCTAATTTTTTGGTCATTGCGGAATCTCCTTCTTTTTTGTTTGAAAAGATATAAAAAATCCGATGATGATGTTAATAGGATGGTAGCATAATACGATTCCAGCGTCAAGGTCAGCATGGCGTACCTAAATTTAATTTATAAAAAACGGTTGAGTTGATATTTTAGTAACAAAAAAAGCCGTTTGTTTTATATCCAAGAACTGATATTACTGAATCACTATCCCAGGTATTCTCGAGAATTAGGCCGTTAACATATCTGATTATTATTGTTAATGCCCATCTAATGGTTTTGGGCTAAA
>JAXHUT010000275.1:0-2400 GCA_034189405.1 Chloroflexota bacterium | reverse complement strand
GACAGATGGGGCCTGTCTGTATTATATAGGTGAACCACCTCCTCGACAACTGATCTAATTTGAGAGATATCAACAAAAGGAGCCTTCAGGCTGTATTCGCCTTTCAAAATAGCATATAATTTATACAGTATGCCCCACTTTCAATGCAGCTGTATCCTTTTTTCAGGAGAGTCATTAATTTGAAGTCAAAATCGCAGTCATACACCCTATGTGGATGAATTTCTGGATTTCTCGTCGAGTTCATCATTTCACACGATGGGCGAATCAAATATCTTTGATGGAATTACCGTGTTAAAAATTTGGTTGGAGAAATATGCCGTAATGGCGGAAAGGATGGTAAAATTAAATGAGATCACCCACAACAAACACCTTCCCAGGATGAAAATGTTGGCAAAAACTATTAGATGTGGAATTTCGGTAAGCAATTATTCAGTTTATTATTCTTAAATGAGTCAATTATCAAAGACAATACCTGGGAAGCCGTATATGTATAAAAAGTTGGGTGCTTGTTCGGGGACTAATTTATTCCGATCATCCAAAAAACAATATTAGGAGAAAAAAATGGACGAAACAAAACTTCTACACTTACTCAACAATGGAAGTCAGGACGAATTGATTGACTTGCCCGGCATCGGGGAAGTGCTGGCAAATCGCTTGATTGCAGCGCGTCCCTTCGACTCACTGGAATCGGCGCAGACTGTTAATGGCATTAGCGCTAATTTGATGAATCAGCTTGCTGATGTCGCTCTAGAACCGGAAGAAGACCCGTCGGATCTTGTATCAGACAAACCGGAACCTGAACTTCAGACCGGAGACGAAGACCCAGCTGAATCCCGCTTAACCGACATCAAAGAACAGATCGAAGAAGGAAGACAGGGGATCAAAGAAGGTCTCACCGGGCTGGGAGAAGCCGTCAAAAAACAGGGACAAGACGCCCGTCAATCCGTGGAAACACTGCCTCATAAATTTGAGGAAGCCTCTAAATCTCACGGTTTGCTGTGGACGATCCTGATCAGCAGTACCATTACCGCTTTAGTCACTGTACTTCTCACACTCGCCGTTTTGGGTGGCATCAATGGCAGCCTAAAATTTGCCACAAGCACCCAGGTTCAAACGATGCAGCGCGAAGCCAGCCAATTATCGACCCAGACGGATACACTCCAGCAAGACTTGGACGGTTTGCGCGGGCGGGTGGACACGCTCGAAGGTCTGGGAGATCGCACAGTGGCGTTGGAGGCAGCCCAACAGCAACTTGCCGCCGACCAGGAAACAGCCAACCAACAAGTGACTGCTTTACAAACCGAAATAACCGCACTGAACGAAAAAGTCACCTTGCAGGAAGAACAAACGCAGCGGTTTGATACCTTCCTCAAAGACCTACAAACCATCCTGATCAAACTATTCGCACCGCAAGGAGACAACCAATGAGCATTGATTCGAAACCAACTCTTTCTTTCTGGTCTCGTCTGGGACGAGCCTTTGTCAACATCTTACGCATCCTGCTGATTTTGGCAGTTATTGCTGGAGTCGCGGCTGCCGCATACTACGGCACACCTTACCTGTACGAAAAATTCATCCTGCCGATCGAGGCTAACACCGACCGCTTGAACGAAGTCGAAAACAAACATACCACCGATATGAAGGGACTGACTATTCAGATTGAAGACCTGAAAAGTCGCCTGGCTGACCTGGAAACCCGTCAGACCACGAGCGCTCAGACCTTGGCAGAAGCGCAAGGAGAGATCACTGCTTTGGAATCCGACCTGCTGTCTCACAGCGAAAAGCTCAAACAACTGGATGATATGCAGGACGCATTGGATACCCTGTCACTCGCCTCCTCCGACTACGAATCGCTTTTAGAGGAAGGTAGTTTTGCCTTGGCTGAGATGCAGAGTCAGGTTGCATTCAGCCGCGCAATCGAGATGCTTTCCCGAGCGCGCCTATACCTCTATGAAAGTAATTTCGGGTTGGCCAGGCAGGACGTGCAAGCCGCGCGCGATTTGCTTCTCACCTTACAAAGTGATATACCAACTGATAAAAATGCTGCTTTGCAAGAAGTCATCACTCGGCTCGATCTGGCGTTGGATAACCTGCCTGCCTTCCCGGTGATCGCTGTGGACGATATAGACATCGCCTGGCAGTTACTGGTCAATGGCTTGCCCAATCTTCCTACATCCACGCCCTTACCCGATTCAACCAACGAGACTCCCCTTCCTACAGAGGAAGTTACCCCCACCATAGCCCCATGATCCTTCGCTTCAAAAATACAGAAAAACAAGAAACTTAACAACAACAATAGAATCGAGAAAATCCAAGCCATTCGAGATTGAACCTGAAAATCACGAAGCTGGGTCGATCCCGTCCCAATCGCAGGAACCTACGCCTGAGTTAGAATAACCT
>JAXHUT010000274.1:0-5990 GCA_034189405.1 Chloroflexota bacterium | reverse complement strand
CTCACTTTCTCCTTTTATAGTATCATTTACCCATACTAAATAGCGAGGAACCGTTTTAATGAGATTACACGTCCAAATTGCGGACTTCCTTGGCGTGGGTCTGAATAAACCGCCGTCGGGGCGGCACTTTAGAGCCCATCAGCATGTCAAAGGTGCGGTCTGCTTCCGCAGCGTCTTCGATATTGACACGCAGCAAGATGCGGTTATCAGGATTCATGGTGGTTTCCCACAGCTGATCTGGGTTCATTTCCCCCAAACCTTTATAGCGCTGCAAAGAGTAGCGGCCGCCGTTAGTTGTGATCTCTTTTATCAGCTTTTTTTGTTCCTCTTCAGTGTAAACATAATCTTTTTCTCGACCATGGGTGATCAGAAATAGAGGCGGCTGAGCAATGTAAAGATGGCCTTCATCGATTAAAGGTTGCATGTACCTGAAGAAAAAGGTCAATAAGAGGGTACGGATGTGGGCACCGTCGACATCTGCATCGGTCATGATCACGATTCTGCCGTAGCGTAAGCCGCTGATATCAAAGCTCTCGCCAATACCCGTACCCAAGGCAGAGATCAGTGCTTTGACCTCACGGTTGTTGAGAATCTTATCGAGCCGTGCTCGCTCTGTGTTGAGGATCTTACCGCGCAACGGCAGAATCGCCTGGAAATGACGGTCTCTACCTTGCTTGGCAGAACCACCTGCCGAGTCACCCTCGACGATATAGAGTTCTGTTTTTTGGGGATCGCGCTCGGAGCAATCTGCCAGTTTCCCGGGCAAGGTCATGCTCTCTAACGCAGATTTACGGATCACGAGATCGCGGGCTTTACGAGCGGCAGCTCGTGCACGAGCAGATGTCAGACATTTCTGGATGATTTTCCTTGCCGTGGATGAGTTTTGTTCCATGAAACTGGAAAAACCGTCGCTGACAACCTGTGCCACATAGGTCTGTACTTCGGGGTTCATCAACTTGACTTTTGTCTGACTCTCAAATTGTGGATCAGGGTGCTTGATATTTATAATCGCTGTCAGCCCTTCACGTGTATCATCCCCGGAAAAGTTGGGATCAGAATCTTTGAGTAAGCTGTTTTTACGAGCATAATCATTTATTGAGCGTGTTAAGGCCATGCGTAAACCGGTTAGATGTGTGCCGCCGTCAATGGTGTTGATGGTGTTAGCAAAAGCATAAACGGATTCAGAATAAGCACCCGTATATTGTAAGGCGACTTCCACACCCACGTCGTCGATTTCTTTTTCGACATAAACAACATCGTGGAGTGTATCCCGGTTTCGATTGAGATATTTCACAAAGGAGGAAATACCACCCTCAAAGTAAAATGAAATCTCTTTATCTACGCGTTCATCTAAAAGCGTTATGGTGACCGCACGGGTTACAAAAGCCATCTCTCGGAAGCGCTGGGCAAGGGTTTCAAATTTATAAGTCTCGTCCCCTGTGAAGATTGTAGGGTCGTATCTGAATGATGTAATCGTGCCTGTTTGTGATTTTGGTATTTTGCCGATGACTTTTACTGGGGCTTTAGGGATCCCTTTTTCATATCGTTGAAAATAGATTTTTCCGTCGCGATAAACCTTAACTTCGCACCATTCTGACAACGCGTTGACAGCAGATGAACCCACACCATGCAGACCGCCTGAAACTTTATAGCTCCCGCCGCCGAATTTTCCGCCAGCATGGAGCGTGGTCATGACGACCTCTAAAGCTGATACCTTTTTTTTAGGATGGATATCTACGGGGATGCCGCGGCCGTTGTCGGTAATTGTTACGCTCTCATCTTTACCAATGACAACACTGATGTTGTCGCATTCGCCTGCCAGGGCTTCATCAATGGAGTTGTCTACAACCTCATAGATCAAGTGGTGAAGCGCTTTAATATCCGTACCGCCAACATACATACCCGGGCGGCGGCGGACGGCTTCAAGGCCTTCAAGTACTTGAATATCAATTGCGTTATAAGAAGTAGGTTGCTTAGCCAATCTAATACTCCGTTTTCTTTATGATTTATTGACGCTATTATGCGTAGGCATCATAGTTTTGTTCATGAGAGATTGTGTAAAAGCTGTCGCATCAAGGAAATAATGAAATGATGCAGCGATCACAGCCGAGATAATGAAGGCATGCCCAAAGATGCCAACAATCAAGAGCCAGTTATCAACATCAGGTGACATCCAGAGATAATTCATTCCTTGAATCAAAACGAAGGCTAATAAAATAAACCAGGTTGTCTGGCTCATCGAGGTCTTAACAACGTTGATGCTGGTCATCATTGCCGAGATCAGGTTTTGTTTATAAAGGAAAATCCCATGCGGCGTAAAGATTAAGGGAAGGGCAACCCACAATAAAAGAAAACCGATAACAAGGAAGAAAAACTGACTGATTGCTGGGCTGATTAATGTGATGACGCCCATGATCAATACCAAAGGAATGCTGGCAACCAAAAGGATCATCAGGATCAAAATTGGCATCAGGATGATTTGAAGATAAGCGCTTAAAAGCCCTTTGATACCGCGATCAGCATCGCTGTGAATATCGACGATTTGATTTGAAATGTTGTTAAAATACAAGCTCCCTAAAAAGAAACCAATTAGCAAAAAAAGCAGCCAGAGTCCGACAACACCCACGCTAGACTCAATATTGAAAACCAAGGGCTCACCCAGTGGGTTCAAGAAGGGTGGTTTTGACACCATTAAACTGGGGACGCCAATTGGCATAGTGTGTAATGTGCGTGCAAGATCTAAATTTGAGAAAATATCCATCCAAATCGATTGGAAATTGTCGAATAAATCCCCATATTCAGGGCTGTTTACCCCCGGTAAATTAGAAAAATTCTGTATGAACGGTCGAAAAAAAGAATCCACACGCCAGGCTGGCCCAAACCAAAGAAATAAATCTAAAAGGATGGGGGGAATCATCAAATATGGCTTCAAAGCGACGGTATTAAAACCAGCTTTGAGTGCCTGGATAATTTTTGGTTTATTGATTTTTTTATCAGAACTTGTGTTCATACAATTTGTAATTTTACCACATCAGGCGATTGAAGGCTATATGTCCAATTTGCAGGACTCATAGCTTATAGCTGGTGGCTTGTAGCTGGTAGCGGGTAGATCGTAGTACTTAGACCGAAGACGGGGGACGGAGGACAGGCGGCGGAAGACGGGTCATTCTTCACCGGTCGTCTGTTTTCGGTCACCCAGTTGGCCTAAAGAGAGATTGTTTAAATTCCCCCTGCCTGCGGGTGGGTTAGGGGGTAAATTTAGTTGATAGCTGATGGCTTGTAGCTGGTAGCTGATAGCTCGTAACTGATAGCTTGTAGTTGATAGATCGTAGCTGATAGCTTGTAGGGTAGGCCCAGGGGGAGATAATTTATCGTGCAGGGGCAGTTATCCAACGATTTGAAATAACAATCTCCCTCATCCCGCCAATTTGTTACAATGGGCTAATACTATATGGTAGAAAAGATTGAAATTGACACCCATACAATAAATGGTGCGGTGTGGTTTTCACCGCACCCTTGTACGACTCATTTGAGGCTGTCCCAAAAGTCGCCGTTTAGCTTTTGGGACTGTATAAAGTGGGGGAAGCCTTTTTAGAACGATTTTCAATACTCTCCAACAATAAATGCTTAACAGGGTTTCGCGAAACGTGCTAAGGAAATTGGCTAAAATCACCATGCTAAAAGCAAGCATTGATAACCCTGCGTGGTAAAATGGTGCCATGACAGCAAAGCACACCTTACCTGATATTAATCGCCTATCGATCGTATCCGCTGCGATTATGCTGGCTTTTGCATTAACAAAAGTTGTTTCATTCCCCGCGCAGGTGGTATCTTTTTCAATTTTTGGAATTTTGCTTGCGTTCCCATTCAATTTCAGCACCGTGATTACGATTTTTACTGCCGTTCTTGCGGTGGCGGGTATGGATTGGTTGATTCAATCCCATCCACAAAAGGAACAGCATACCCCTGTATTGTCTTATTCTCGTCATTGGGTTGTACCAATTTTCACGACCCTTGTGATCAGTGTCGTATTAAATTCCTTTGCAAGTGGGCCGTATTGGTGGGTTATATATGGTTTCGGGAGCATACTTCTAGTTGCTGTTTTTGTTGCTGAGTATAACGTGGTTGCTCCTGAGGAAAATGAACATCCAATCGCTGTTGTTGGTTTAACAGGGCTGATTTTTGCACTCTATTTTCTTTTGTCCGTCGCCGTTTTTTCAGCGAATTTACGCTTATATATTCGGCTGCCCCTGCTTGCGATAGGGGCTGCAATGGCAATATCACGTTCTCTCCAGTTGAGATTGGGACGCTGGTTTCCCCTTTGGGTGTTTATCAACAGTCTTGTCATTTCCGAGATTGTCGTTGGGTTTCATTATCTTCCGCTGTCACCTGTTCAATCAGGATTAATCCTCGTGGGAATAGTCTACGCGTTAACCAGTATCCTTACCGGCATTAAAGAGTCCCGTAAAAAAGGGGACTTATGGGGTGAACCCGTGGCTATGCTTTTATTGATGATTTTAGTAAGCCTGATTTGGCGTTAATACAATTCAGAATGGCTAGGATTATAGTCTTCATTGTCGATTGTTTGATAATACAGGTAATGTAAATTTCGGTTATGAAGTTGGTTTGCCAAACCCCCTAATAAAATACGGCTTTTGCCACATGCTTCAACACCGATGCTGTCCAAAACTCCCAATGGGTTTTTACGACGGCTTGCCGTGCGGACCGCCTTCTGGATTGCTTTGAGGTAGGTAACGTTTTCCTTTATCTTTTCTTCAATTTCACCCCTGAGAATAATCTCTCCATGTCCCTGAATGATGTTTTCAAGACATAAATCATTAAACCCTTGAATTGTTGTAATAAATTGTTCAATATTACCTTCAACGATAAAGGGCAGCGGCATAAAAACATCACCCGAGAACAGGATGCGATCCTCTTCGACCAAAACAGCGATACCGTCTTCAGAATGACCCGGGGCTGGGAAAAGTCTTAGGGTTTTCTTTCCAACCTGGAGGGTGAAAGTGCCGCCGTTAAACGTGATGTGGGGTGGGATAATCGTCAGCTGTTTATAGAATGGGCTGTCCTGAGCCGCCTCTTCCAATGCCTGTGAGCCGCGTTCTACAAGTAATTGTCGACAGCGCTCGTGACCAATGACAGTTGCATCAGGAAAAAAACAATTTCCCCAAGAATGGTCCGCGTGGTGGTGGGTGTTGATTACGTATCTCACCGTTAAATTGAGCTTGTTTTCAACAAAGTCACGAATTTCGAGGGTTTCCTGCGGTATAAGGGTGTCAATCATGACAGCGAATTTTGGGCCAGCGACGACCCCCGCTGAGACCTGTGCATACATGTCGCTCTGGAACCAATATACATTTTCAGATACACGTTCACGCTGCATAAAATTGATCCTTGTCGTTCAACAAAGTTCAGCAAAGAATAGCACAAATGGAGGTAAAAGTCAAAAATTTGGATGGTGAGTGTAGGTAAATGATACGATTCGAAGGGAACCCTGGTTGGTAATTTTATTGATGTGTTAGGAATATTTAGACAAAATAAAATTTGAACAATAGGAAGCTTGCCAAAGCTAATAAACTCAAACCTGCGCCGCTGCCAATAAGCAAATACACCCAATGATTATTTTCACTTTTTTGCAACCCAGGGTCAGGTGCGTTCTCTTGAGTGGGCGTAATAATACGATCCGATATACTTGTGGGCTGTGGTGTTGCGCTTTGTATTAACCCCATAATCGGTGGTGTTCCTGTCGGCGTTGCGGTTTCACCCGGCGTGCCTGTGAGGATTTCCGCTGAAAGGGTTCGATCTGCCAGGGAAGTTGCGTCGATTGTGGACGACATTGTTGACGACGGTCGATCCGTGCGAACCTGGGTAGGTGTATTGTAGGGCGTTGACGTTCCGGGTCGGTAATAAGAGGTCGGCGATCGGTAGATATAGCGCGTCGCTGTCCTGGTGGGACCCAGTGTACTGGTTGGGTA
>JAXHUT010000273.1:0-4642 GCA_034189405.1 Chloroflexota bacterium | reverse complement strand
TTTCCGGATGTACGCCATATAGCTATTATAATAGCTCATCCATTATGTTTGCCTAGTGTCCTGAAAACTGTGATTTTACCCGTAAAAATGGCGAAAATTTGGACAAATGAGAAACTCAGGTATTAAAGCGCGAATCATGGGGGTTTTTGATTATTTTGTTAATCGGATCGTTATTTAATTCTGGGTACTGGCTTCTAGTTAATTTTATAAATCTCCCAACCATAAACAAATAAACGGTTGTCAATGATTGGGTCTGGATTTTCGCAAAAACCACGTTGTCCAAGTAGGGGGCATAAAAGTACGGGCAGATTAATATTTGATATCCTGAAGGACTCCTCAAAAGTCTTTACTGTCTCTCGATCAAATTCTGTTTTTTCATGCAGTTTTTCATTCCATGGTTGTTGATATGTTTCCTCTACACCTGCCCGCACAGTCAGACGCGGTTGGTTCTTTATGAATGGCATTAGAATAATCGCACTTGTTTGTTCGTTCAGTTTTTCCATGCGGTCAGCGTTGATGTTCCCATAGGTAATGTCGTTTAATTGATAATGCTCTCTCAGATTGATTTCGAGCTTTTCGCTATACTCATTACTTGTTTCAATGTTGATGTAGATAGAAGCTTCTTCTGAAGCGTAGTTTGTAATGAAGTCCAGCATATCTTGATTGGCACGATCAAATGTCAATTGTGTTTTAGCATCTGTGATGTAGTTGGGCAGTGTAAAAATGAAAAGAATACCAGCTAGGATGCTTAACACAGATATCGAGTAGTGTTTAATTTTTTGGTTCGCATTGATTGAACGAAGGATTGGTGGAAGGATGATCCCTATGAGGATTGATACACCAAATCCAAATGGAAGCAAATAATACAATTCTGCATATTCCCATGGAATTAAGATCCCATACCAAAGCAAACTCCAGATACTCCAAATAAAGATCGATTTCTTTTCTTTATTTGTGAGGGAATCTTTATAGAAGAAAAACAACAGCAGAACTACTAAGATGAGCGGTAAAAGATAGTGGAAATAAAAGGCGAACTGTGTCGACCACCGCAAAAGCTTTTGGATTAAAGAAGTTGTTTCAACCAAGTAACGATCAGTATATGTTCCACCCAAGAGAGCTGTTGCCCCCCAAAGGTTGCGAAGAAGGAAATAAGAAACCACTGCAAAGATAGCAGCGACAAAAAGGGAAATTGATAATCTCAGATCTTTTTTTAAGCCAGGATCATAAGCGAATAAGTTAATCACTCCCCAAAGAAAAAATATGGGAAGCATAACAATTGCGGTTTCTTTGATCATGATTGCAATCAGAATGCATAGCGCTGAGAGTAATATCCTCTTTAAATCGTACTTATTTTGTGGTTTTCCTCTCAAAGAGAAAGTTATCGCGGCTAAAATAAAGACAAGCTGAAGCGGTTCTCCTTTTGATAAAGTATAAAAATTCTCAATAATTGGCATTGTAAGAATGAATATGAGGCTGGTTGCAAGAACTTGCGGTTCTGAAAACCCCATATCATTAAGAATCAACCTCAGCTCATAAAGCAGAATGTAAAAAATAAATAACTGTCCAACAAAAAACCAGAAAGGATGATAACCCGCTATTGAATAGATTGCTGCGTAATAGAGCCAGTATGCGGGACGGAAACGACCAGCTTGTTTATCATGGCTCATGCTGAAATCCCCCTGTAAAAAACTTTTGCTTTGTGCTAACATCCGCGCGTCATCAAAAAAACCAAATTGAGGAGAAGACAACCTCGGAAACATAATCAACGTTGCAATAATAAACGGGATTAGAATAATAAGGATTTTTCTTCCATTTGATGATGCAGAGGGCATAATTATGTCTCCTTTATTTCTCAATTATAATCGATGATAATAGGACAATCTAAACAGCGATATAATTACCTCTTAAGATATCACTCTTCGATCATGAAAGAAACTTTATGACTCCTAAAATTATTGCACTTGTGCCAATGCGCCATCATTCAGCCCGAGTGCCCCAAAAAAATTATCGGCTTTTTGGGGGCAAACCGTTGTACCATCACATCATCTCAACCCTGATTGAGGTACCCGAGGTTGAAACGATCCTGGTGGACACAGACAGTCCGATGATTTTGGAAGGCTTGGCTGAGTATTTCCCGGAGGTTAAGGCGATTTCCCGTCCTGAGCATCTCCGCGGTGATAGGGTTCCCATGAATGACGTTTTAGTGCATGACACATCCATCATTGAAGCGGATTATTATCTACAGACGCATTCCACAAATCCGCTGCTGAAGGATGGTACGATATCAAAGGCTATCCATGCCTTCCTTGATAATTTGCCAGAATTTGATTCCTTGTTTGGTGTGACGCGCCTTCAAACCCGCTTATGGAATGCAGAAGGCAAGCCAATCAATCATGACCCCGAGGTATTGCTGCGCACACAGGATTTACCGCCTATTTTCGAGGAAAATTCCTGTATTTATATCTTTCAAAAAGAAACGCTAATTGAACGGCATAACCGCCTGGGGTATCATCCGTTGATGTTTGAAATTCCCGCTGTAGAGGCATGGGATATCGACGAAAAATTGGACTTTGTTGTGGCAGAGACCCTCTATCGTCAATTACTAAGCAAAGAATAATCTACCTATTAAAATGCACACCTCAGGAGTACCACTATGAAAACAGTCCTGGTCTCAGCACCCTATATACTGCCGGCGTTAGATCGATTTCGTCCGGTTTTTGAAAGTTATGACATAAAACTGATCGTCCCAGAAGTTAATGAACGCCTATCAGAAGAAGAGATTTTAATCCATGCCGGAAAATTTGATGGCACTATTTGTGGGGATGACCGATACACTCGGCAGGTGATCGAAGCCTGTGCCCCACGTTTGAAGGTGATCTCCAAATGGGGCACCGGGATTGACTCCATTGACCAAACCGCGGCAGGAGAATTTGGTATTATGATCGGCAACACGCCCAACGCCTTTACTGTGCCGGTGTCTGAAAGCGTGATCGGGTACATGCTGGCATTTGCCCGCCAAATCCCGTGGTTGGATGATGCCATGAAGGCGGGGCACTGGGAAAAGATCAACGGCAAGACCCTCAGCGAATGCGTTTTGGGCGTGATCGGTGTGGGTTACATTGGCAAAGCGGTACTGCGGCGGGCGCGTGCATTTGGTATGCAATTATTGGGCAATGATATCGTTGAAATGCCCCCTGATTTCTTGTTGGAATATGGGGTGGAAATGACCAGCCTGGAAGACCTGATGACCAGGGCGGACTTTATCAGCCTTAACTGCTCGCTCAACCCCACCAGTTATCATTTGATTAACTCAGACAGCCTGCGTTTCTGCCAACCGACAGCGGTGTTAGTCAACACGGCTCGCGGCCCAATTGTTGATCAGAAAGCATTGGTGGATGCGCTGCAGGAAGGACGCTTACGCGGTGCTGCATTGGATGTATTTGAAGAAGAGCCACTGCCTTCCAACAGCCCCTTGCTTTCAATGGATCAGGTCTTATTGGCGCCGCACAACACAAACTCGAGCCCCAGATTTTGGGAAAGAGTGCATTGGAACACAATCAAAAATCTATTGATTGGTTTGGGTGTTTCTTTGGATCAACTTTCCGAATTTACAAAGAAAGGTCTCTAATGTTGGGACTCTGACCTTGCTGTGAAGTATAAATAGGAATGGAAAAATTATTAAAGAGGAAAAGCTGTGATGTCTGAAAAGAATTCAAGAATTTTGTTAATCACCGGTGCGGCAGGTGGGATTGGGCAAGCAACCGTCACGGTTTTTACTGAGGCGGGTTGGCGGGTGATTGGGGTTGATCGCAAACCGGAGTATGAAGGTTTTCCTGAGAATGGTATCTACATCCAATCTGACATTTCTTTGCCGGAAGCGATGGAAGAAATTTATGAAAAAGTTGAGGAGTTTACAGATTCCCTGGATGCCGTGGTTCATAACGCGGGCGTACAGATTGCAAAACCCCTGGTTGACACCACGGCTGAAGAATGGGATAGGGTCATGGCGTCAAATTTGAGGTCTGTATTTTTAGGGACAAAGATGGCATACCCGCTGCTTAAGGCAGGGCGCGGGGGTGCGATTGTCAATGTATCTTCCGTTCACGCGGTTGCCACCTCTACGAATATCGCTGCTTATGCAGCCAGTAAAGGTGGAATACTGGCGCTGACCAGGGCGATGGCGATTGAATTCGCGAAGGACGAAATTCGGGTGAACGCGATTTTACCCGGTGCAGTGGATACGCCAATGCTGCGTGCCGGCCTCGGTCGAGGGCACGCGGGGGATGGCGACTTGACGGAACGCCTTCAAAACCTGGCACGAAAAACGGTCAACGGGCGCATCGGTCAACCGGAAGAAATTGCAAAGGCAATTTACTTTTTGGCGGATAATACTCAATCTTCCTTTATGACCGGGCAAGCGCTGGTGGTCGATGGCGGTGCAACAGCCCGATTGAGTACGGAGTGAACATTGTCCATTAAACAAAGTATCAAAGAAATACTTCCTGAGCCAGTGTGGAAACTGGTTTCTGACCGTTATTGGTCATGGTACAACCGTGACCGGCATTTACTCGCACGTATATTTTCGCCGGAATGGATGAGAAACAAAGCGCAATTGGAAACGTGGCGCGACAGGTTTAAAGGA
>JAXHUT010000272.1:0-2560 GCA_034189405.1 Chloroflexota bacterium | reverse complement strand
ACGATCTCTTGCAGCGTACGGCGTTCGTTGTATACAGGCATGAGAACTGATAATTTCATAAGTAAAAATTCCTTGGTTAGGATTATAACACCATGCCGGTTGGGAAGGATTTAAATTCTCGAGAATTTTAAACCCATTGCACCATCAGTTAAGGTAAAAAATTTTCTTTCGGCGTGCGGACTTCAGTCCGCTTTTTGCGATTTTGTTAAGTTAGCTAAAGCACAATAATGCGGGTTAAAACCCGCACTCCGACATTTTATTGGCAAAAGGTTACGAAAATTCACTTTCGGAGTGCGGACTTCAGTCCGCTTTTTGCGATTTTGTTAGTTAGCTAAAGCCCAATAATGCGGGTTAAAACCCGCGCTCCGGAAGGTGAGAATAGGTTTGGTGGATAAATTTTCTATCAATTCATACCAATCGGTCTAATCCTCACGCAATACAGGCTCAGGACAGGGGCCTCACTCCGTAAAGGCAGGTGCTTTGATAAAGAGGCTTATTGAATGTGTTAATGGGAAAGCGTTTCAAGACGGAACCCATTTATACTTGCTAAATCAACCCTAAAATTCGGAGTGAGGGGCTTTAGCCCGAAAAAAATAGGAATAATGACACTTTTATGTGTTCGAAGACAAAAAGGTAAACTGGTGGTTAGGCTTAAACGATTTTTTCTAACTGCCTATGAAGTGAGGTCTGGTTTATTCAAAAGTTTCATATCGACCTAAAGGTCTCACGCCAAAACAACGTTTGAATCTCAAGGGAGGCTTCATCAAGATGTATATGTGTTTTTCCAGCTATAATTGTCCTAATCGGTGAGGTGTTCGTTTTTATTCTTAGCGTTCAATTTTGGAGGAAGACGTGCCGCTATTTGCCATCGTTATTGTCATCATCCTGTGCCTGGGTTTAATTTGGCTGATCTACAGCCTGGTTTGGGGCACACCGCCATCGATTAACCTGGCTGTAGAACGCCTTTCCTTGAAGATGATCATGAAGGACCCCGAAACCCTGACCACTTTAGGTGTCATTGACAATACCCTCCTTGATTTTCACAGCGGCAAACTAACGGATGCCTCCCCGAGCGGGATGCAAAAACAACATCTATTGAATCGAGAAGGGTTGGCATTGATCCGCCGGTACCAGGGACGGCATTTAACCGGTCAAAAGTATATCACCTACCTGCTGATGCGTTGGTATTTTGAACAGAATTTACGAGGACATCGCTTCCGATATCACTGGGCAGCCAACCCGGTTTTTATGGGTCCTTACCCTGTAAACCATGTCTTTGGCGTTCAGATTGACTTGATCAATTTCTTAAGCACCTATCATAAAATTAAGGGGCGGCGCAGCGCCAAGCGTTATATCCAGCGTTTGAATTTGATCCCATGGAAGATTGCCGGGCTGCTTGAAAGCCTTAAGCTCAGGCAAGACTTGGGTGTTATCCCACCGAAATTTGTGATTGAGAAATCCCTCAGGCAAATGGATGATTTCTTAACCACACCCATTGAGAACAATCCCCTTTATACAAGTTTTATCGAGAAGGCAAAGGCGTCAGGGCGTTTTGATCCATCTGCCATCGAGGCTTGGAAGAATCGAGTTCAAGATGCCATTGAAAATGAGGTCTATCCGCCTTATCGTTTATTACAAAATTACCTGGAGGATTTATTAGAGGTTTCAACAGATGAGGATGGCATTTGGAAGTTACCAGAGGGTGATGCCTATTATGCATTCTTGCTGCGCAATCACACAACCACCAATTTGTCCCCTGAGGAAATTCACCAGTTAGGGAAGAGTGAGGTGGAACACATTCAGGATGCCATTCGGGATGTGCTTGGAGATCTGGGCTTACCAACGGACAACCCGGGTGAGCAGCTCAAGGCTTTGATGGCAGATTCCCAATTTCATTTCACAGGGGAAAATAGGCGTGAATTAATTTTGCGCGATTATCAGGACATCCTGGACGAAATCAACCGGAAGGTGCCGGATGTGTTCTCATTTGGTGCACTGGATGAGATTGTTGTTGAGCGGCTGCCGGAATTAAGGGAGCCGGATTCCCCCATTGCCTATGGTGAAGCGCCTGCTGTTGACGGCAGCAGACCCGGCAGGATGTGGATCAACTTACGAGACCCAGATAACATCTACCAGTGGGGGATGCGCACCCTGGCATACCACGAGGGCATCCCCGGGCATGTTTACCAGCTTGCACAAGCACAGAAAATCAAAGGCCTTCCGACTTTCCGTAAAACTCATTTTTTCAATGCCCATGTTGAAGGGTGGGCATTGTATGCAGAACAACTTGGGTGGGAACTAGGTTTGAAGGACGATCTGAGCAATTTGGGGCGCTTACAAGCTTTGCTCTGGCGGGCAGCCCGTCTGGTCGTGGATACCGGCATCCATGCTAAAGGCTGGACTCGCCAGGAGGCGATCGATTATATGTTGGAAACGACGGGGTTGCCAGAACGCGATGTGGTCACCGAGGTGGAGCGGTATATCGTCATGCCAGGTCAGGCATGTGCGTATTATATTGGCTATCTCAAGGTACAGGGATTACGCCAAAAGGCACAAGCAA
>JAXHUT010000271.1:0-3284 GCA_034189405.1 Chloroflexota bacterium | reverse complement strand
TTTTCAGTGTAAACTGGCACCAGCGGGTGAAAACCATTCTTGACTCTCACCGTCGAAGCTACCATGCGTCGGGGATCAAAGATTTCTTGCTCAGCATAATCCAAACCCAACTTGCATGAGTTCCCTTCCACTTCGACAATTTTCCCTTCATCAAGGGTGACATCAAGCTCACAACCCACAGGACAACTAATACAAATTATTCTTCTTTTTTCCACCATTTTTATCAACTCCTATCGTGGATTAACATCAACTGTTAAACTGTTCGCTTTTTCAACATCAGCAAAATTTTTCGGCTTCAGGGTGATGGTATTCATTTCACCCGGGCGCGCATACCGTGCCAACCTGCGAGCAATCTGGTTTTGACCATCATGGACCTCAATCATCACGCGGTCCTCAACAGGCGTGCGAACTCGCAGCTGTAGTTCAATTGCTTCATCTTCCAGACCCCGTTTGTTGATGGTCTGTGGAACGACATGATGCACATTATTACCTGCAATCACGGGAATGTGATCTTCCTCACTGGCACGCAATGCCATCGCATATTTAGCAGCACCTTTACCAGCTTCATAACCTGCAAGTGTTACCCAGTCTGCCAGGTCATACACATGGACGACATTGCCAGCAGCAAAAATACCAGGAACGTTCGTTTGCCGACTTTCGTCTACATACGGACCGCCCGTGATCGGATCAAGCTCAACCCCTGCCTGGCGGGAGAGTTCGTTTTCAGGGATCAAACCCACGGAAAGTAAAAGTGTATCACAGGGGATCATCTCTTCACTGCCTGGAATGTAATTCCAATTTTTATCCACAGCTGCAATTTCTACAGCTTCAACGCGGTTTTTTCCATGGATAAACTTAACAGTGTGCTCAAACTGCAAAGGAATATCAAAGTCCTGCAGGCATTGAACATAGTTCCGGCTCAATCCTGAAAGATAAGGCAGGATTTCCAACACACGTTTAACTTTTGCGCCTTCAAAGGTGAGCCGGCGTCCCATAATCATTCCGATGTCACCCGAACCGAGAATAACAACGTTCTCGCCGGGCATTTTGCCTTCGATGTTCACAAATCGTTGGGCTGTACCGGCTGTGTAAACACCAGCAGGGCGCATCCCTGGGATTTGAATCATCGCCCGGGTGCGTTCCCGACAGCCCATCGCTAAAACAATCGCCCTGGCATCGATCTCAAAAAATCCATGCTGCTTGCTGGAAACGTAAAGTTTTCGATTGGGAGTAACCTCAAGGACAATCGTATCAAGCAAGGTCTCAACGCCGAGCTCATGACTTTCATCAATGTATCGCTGCGCGTAAGCTGGGCCAGGCAGGTCTTCGTGGAAAATCTCCGCACCAAACCCATTGTGAATGCACTGCAATAAGATACCCCCCAACTCTGCATCGCGTTCGATCACGAGCACGTCTTCTGCACCTGCTTTCTTTGCTTCAACGGCTGCCGCCAAACCGCCAGGACCGCTGCCAATAATCACAACATCATAGGTATCTTTATTCAACATTTCAATTCTCCACCTTTTTTGTCGGTCTAAATAAGAATTCTGATCCCTCACCACGCTTTGTAATCTCTAAAGGTGAGACACCTAATTCCCTGGCTAAAATTTCAACAACACGAGGCGTATCAAATGCACCCTGGCAGCGACCTGTGCCGAGCCATGTTCGGCGTTTGATGGCATCATAGTTTGTTGCAGGAACAGGGGCATGGATTTCAGCGATAATTTCACCTTCGGTAACATTTTCACACCGGCAAATCACTCTGCCATACCTTGGGTCCATATCCACAAGTAATTTTCGATCTTTCTGTGACATCTCTCGGAAACGGGGACGTGCTGGTCGAATGGGGTCATAATCTTTCTTCACACGCATTTCTTCTCCCGCGTCCTTCAGCAGGTCAACCACTTCTTGCGCGATTGCTGGTGAGGAAGCCAATCCAGGCGATTCGATACCGCCCAGGTTTACAAAACCTCGAACTTCTTCAGGGATTTCGATGATATAGTCCTTGTTATAATCCACACCTGGCGTCTTACAGGGAGCATTGCCCATCGGACGTAAGCCTGCAAAAGTGGCAATCACATGCTTTTTACTGAGGGACGGCACCAATTTGTTCGCGCCTGCCCAAATTTCATCCATGCCAGAAGTCGTTGTTGAGGTATCTTCTTTGTCATCAATGATATCCGCATTAGGACCAAGTATCGTATTACCATGGACTGTTGTGGTCACCAAAATACCCTTGCCTTTGTCAGAGGGGACCGGGAAGAGCACGTTATCGATCTGAACATCGGCACTGTCAAAGACGAAATATTCGCCCTTGCGCGGTCGAATTTTGAATTCAGGACGAACCCCAGCCTGATGCATCACGAAATCAGAAAACAGTCCGGCTGCGTTGACCACCCAGCGGGACAAGAAATCGCCCTGGTTTGTCTTAATACCGATAATTCGATCACCTTCCATAATGAATTCTTTGAACTCAGTGTTCAGCTTCACCACGGCGCCATTCATCACTGCATTCTCAGCAGCGGCAACGGTCACTGCAAAGGGATCTGTAATACCGCCGGTGGATGCCCATAATGCACCGCTCACATCAGGGGTGATATTTTTCTCCCGACGGCGAACTTCAGGGCCGCTCAGCATAATACAACCAGGGACACCATTCTTTTTTGCAAAACCCATCAGGGTGTCTAGC
Organism: Chloroflexota bacterium; assembly: GCA_034189405.1. Lineage (GTDB taxonomy): Bacteria > Chloroflexota > Anaerolineae > Anaerolineales > Anaerolineaceae > Brevifilum. The sequence continues at coordinate 595 of JAXHUT010000271.1, read as the reverse complement.
GCAGGCAGCTCATCCTCACCCACAGCAACCACAAAGTCACCGCGTCGCTCAAAAGCAAAGTTTAATTCACCTGCCAATGTATCCCACATGGCATTCCCTGCAACATTCATCCGGGCTTTTAAGGTGTTCGGCAGCGGGTCGTAACCCGCATGCACAATGGCTGTGTTGGCAGCAGTTGTGCCCATACAAAGGTCAGATTCCTTTTCGATCAGCAGCACCCTACCTTCATAGCGCGAAAGCGTGCGCGCGACGATACAGCCGACGACGCCACCTCCAATTATGATATAATCAAATTTCTCTTGCACTACAACCTCCATTTCTCTCAGGTCTCTTGATTGGATAAAATCATTAATTCATAAATACATGAACAAATCCATAAAATTATAAACCCTTTTAAACCTTTTTTATGTTAAATTCTCTTCATTTTAAAAATTAGTTGTCCCTTTGAATTGCGCTATTAGGCATGAGAGACAAATCAATTGGTTCGACCTTTAAAAAACAAAATATCAATAAATAAAGAAACGAACGCTCGAATCAATCTTAGATGATTATACTACAAGTCTTTTAACAACTTTGATCATAATTGGTCCGTCAG
>JAXHUT010000270.1:0-2394 GCA_034189405.1 Chloroflexota bacterium | reverse complement strand
GCAGAGCTTGAAAAGCGTGAGGGTCAGTCCGCAAAAAAAGTATTGCAAATTTGTTCGGTTTAGAAGTTGCAAACCCCTCACCCTGCCCTCTCCCTTTGGTACAAGGGAGAGGGTTCTTAATAGCTTTCCCACAGGGTGTCGTCAAGTCGCTTGCTTTCTAAGACTTAAAATTAATTCCCCCTGCCTGCGGGGGGCTAGGGGGGTAAAGATTCGTGACAATGCATTAAAAAGTTTTTTTCAGGAGGCTCCCTCATTATTTCAGTTGAACGGTAAGCTTTCATGGTATCCTTGAAAAAACACAGTCCAATCGATTTGCCCCATCAAAGGAAAAGTATCTTGGGAATGCACCGTAAAAACTGGCGAAGTTATATTCACGCATCGGATGAAAAACCGAGGCTGTCTTGGCAGCTGGTCAAACGCGTTCTTGTATACGGTAAACCATACAAATGGCAGATGATCGGCAGTTTGATCACCATCCTGATTTATACTGGTGTGGCTTTGCTCTCACCTTTGATCCTGAGACACCTGATCGATTACGCCATCCCGGAAAAGGACATTAATCGTTTGCTGCTTTCCGCTGTCGGCTTGCTTATTTTGCCCATCGTCAGCGGATTTTTCCAAATCATCACCCGAAGAATGACCTCTCGAATCGGTGAGGGCGTGATTTATGATCTTCGTGTTTCACTGTATGAACACTTGGGGCGCATGTCCCTGCGTTTCTACACCCATACGCAACTGGGAGAGTTGATCAGCCGATTAAATAACGATGTGGTCGGCGCGCAAACCGCCATCAGCCGGACGCTGGTCACCCTGGTGACCAATTTTGTTGAGGTGATTTCTGTGCTGGTGGTGATGTTAACCTTGGAATGGCGGCTGACCTTGATGGGCATTATCATCCTACCGCTGTTTATCCTCTCAGCACGCCGTTTAGGACGGGTTTTCCGCGATATTGCCAGGCGCCAGATGGAGATGAACGCCCGCATGAATGCCACCATGAACGAAACCCTCAACATCGGCGGGGCTTTGCTGGTTAAGTTGTTTGGACAGCAGGAAGCAGAGACCGAGCGTTTCAGCCGTCGTGCTAATGAGGTTAAAACGCTAGGCATTCAGCGAGCGACCATGGGCATTGTTTTCATGGTCATCATCCATTTGTTAACCGCAGTGGGGACTGCCCTGGTGTACGGCTTTGGCGGTTACCTGGTCATTTTGGAGTTGTTCACCCTGGGCACCATCATCGCCTTCGGGGATTATCTCTCCCGCCTGTACACATCTTTCCAGGGGTTGATCAATACTCCCGTTGAATTTGCTACCTCCATGGTCAGCTTTGAACGCGTCTTTGAAGTGATCGACCTGCCTGTTGACATTGAAGAAAAACCCAAGCCCGTATCCTTGGAAAAGGTATCTGGAGAGATTGAATTTGACCATGTTACCTTCAAATACCCTGACACCAACGAGGGTCTGTTGACTGACGTCGATCGTCCTTACTTGGTAGAAAATACCGGCGGCATTCTTTCAGAAGGTGAGGAAAGGGGCTTGGAGTCAGCACTTCCCTCCACCAGCCAGGCGCGTGAATTGGCGTTGAAAGATATCACTTTCAATGCAAATCCGGGTGACCTGGTCGCCCTGGTAGGGCCAAGCGGCGCTGGAAAAACCACCCTAACCTACCTGATCCCCCGTTTATACGATCCCACGGAAGGCACCATCTACCTGGACGGGCATGATTTGCGGGACCTACGGTTAAAAGACCTTGCGCATGCCATTGGGATGGTAACACAGGAAACTTACTTATTCCATGATACCATCCAGGCGAATCTACGCTACGCGAACCCTGATGCGACTGATGAGGATGTGGTTAACGCTGCAAAAGCCGCCAACATCCATCATTTTATTTCGGAACTTCCGGATGGATATAACACCATTGTAGGCGAACGCGGCTATCGCCTGAGCGGTGGCGAGAAACAACGCCTGGCATTGGCGCGAGTGCTGCTTAAAGATCCCCAAATCATGATATTGGACGAAGCCACCAGTCATCTTGACAGCGAATCCGAAGCCCTGATCCAGGAAGCCCTCGAGCGGCTGTATGCCAACCGTACCAGCATCGTGATCGCCCACCGCCTGAGTACCATCCTATCAGCGGATCTGATATTGGTCATGGACAAGGGCAGGATTGTGGAACGCGGTTCCCATGAAGAATTGTTAACACATGGCGGCTTATATGCCCATTTGTATGAGACCCAGTTTGAGAAGTAGGTGAATGTGAATGGTGAATGGTGAATTGTCGCCTCCCAATCAAACCTACAAACAAACTATTCGCCCATATGTACATTACCCAGTTTGATAAAAGGTGAATGGGGAATAGTGACCTGTCCCGAATTGCCTTTGCAGGATTTAAAA